>MHIV01000018.1:8170-8309 GCA_001817685.1 Candidatus Colwellbacteria bacterium RIFCSPHIGHO2_02_FULL_45_17 | reverse complement strand
CCAGCTACAACTTCAGCCACTCCTCCGTCTAGTGTTTCATCGGGGCGTGTTTGAGAGCGAACATCGATTTTCCAACCGGTTAATTTCGCGGCTAGGCGGACGTTTTGCCCTCCCTTTCCTATTGCAAGGCTTAGTTGAT
>MHIV01000018.1:0-8130 GCA_001817685.1 Candidatus Colwellbacteria bacterium RIFCSPHIGHO2_02_FULL_45_17 | reverse complement strand
GTTTGTAATTGCCATAATTCTGGTTCCGCGTTGGCCGACACAGCTTCCGACAGGGTCAACTCCCTCTACGTTGGACGCAACAGCGACTTTGGTCCTTGAACCAGGCTCACGAGCAATCGCTTTTATCTCGACAGCCCCATCTGCTATTTCTGGAATTTCTAACTCGAAGAGTTTGCTTACGAAGTTTGGATGAGCACGCGACAAAATTATGCCCGGCGTCCTAGACTCTGCTTGGACTCCCAGCACATAGAAGCGCAGTCTTTCTCCTGCGCGATAGTGCTCGCCTGGGATTGACTCGTTGCTGAACATAACGCCAGTCGTTCTCCCAAGGTCTATAAAAACGTTACCTCTCTCAAATCGCTGTACTACGCCGCTTACAATCCCTCCCTCTTTATCTTTAAACTCACCGACAATTGAATCGCGCTCGGCCTCGCGCAACTTTTGGAGTACGACTTGCTTCGCCGTCTGAGCCGCGATTCTACCGAAGTCTATTCCCTTCTCGTCTATTGGAAACTCCAATTCATCGCCCACCTTGGCATCTTTTTTCTCTTTTAGCGCATCTTCCAAAAAAATGTGGCGGTCTCCGTTGTAGCGCGGGAGTTTTTCTTCGGCACCCTCTGAGGCTTCCTCCTCTTCTTCTACCTCGCCATCTTCCACCATTCTAACCCCCCCCTTATCTACAACCTCTTTGACCTGCACAAATTGAACATCGCCGTTCTCGCGATTGAGTGTGGCTTTTATATTAAAATCACGCTTGTCATATTCTCTTTTGTATGCAGAAGCCAAGGCCCCCTCTATGGCCTCGATTACTTTATCGGCACCGATGCTTTTCTCCTCAGCGATCTGGTCGACTGTTTGAATTAATGCTTTTAAATCCATGTTGTTTCTTACTTGAAAGGTCCGCGCGTGCGGACCTTCTTAGTAGCTCGATTCTATCACAGCCTAAGTTTGGGAGTCAATCCCATTAACTTCCCAGCAATCCCAACGCTTCTTGAAATCCCTTGAACGACGTGCTTAGTATCAGGTAATTTCCGAACCATCCGTAGTTAAATGAAGCGCCTGTAGCACTAAACGGAAGGTATCGTGTTGAGACACCGTCCACTGAGCCCGCCCTAAAACCGTTACTGTCTGCCGTACCCGGACTTTCTGGATAGAAGGAGCTTAGATTTACGCTCTCCTCAATTTCGCTTAAGACTGCCGCGCCGGCGATACTAACGTTAGCGTCGGTATTCAATTTAAACACGTACCCAGACCAGTCACCGTTTTCGTCATGATATACAAACGCGGTAAAGTCTTCTGCAAACATTGCTGGGTCGAGTCCTGGCAAGAGAAGTCCTATTAAGTCTTCTGCTAAAACTGGATCTCCATTCGCAGTAAACACAACCTCTTCAACCGTACCGTTCGCGGCATCACTTGTTACAAGGGCAGCATTTACCGCGCCTACTGTGAGCGCAGTTAAGACGGCCTGTCTCGGTTCACTAGTAAAATCTGCATCTATAAAAAAGCTACTGTGGACAAACGCTGGCTCTTCGGTTATTGGAGGCGTTTCTTCTTCAATCGGTGTCTCATCCACAACCACCTCCGGTTCGTCGGGTGAGAATAATGGCAAAACGAAATAGTATACTGCGGCTGCAGCAAGCGCGAGAACTACTACCACACCGACAGAGATGAGGAGCGCCTTACTTTTAGGAGCAGGCAACTCCGATGCGGCATCTACCATCGGCGTGAAAGCCGCGTCTCCCACAAGATCGGCTGGATTAAATGACCTCGGCTCTACACCAGTTCCACCTGATGACCGCAGCGCCTCCACATCTTTCTTCATTGTTCTTATATCGACTTCCTGTGATGGTGGAGGGGGTACGCTACCAAAATCTCCAGATGGAGGAGCGGGCGGTGGAGGTGGCGCAGGTCTTGGCGGTGGAGGTGGGGGTAGTGATGGTGACGGAGGAAGTGATGGCGCCGGTGATGGTGAGAGTGTCGGTGGAGAATATGTTGGAGGCGCGGGTGGAGCAGGCGGCGTAGGAGGCACTGGCGGGGGGGTAGGTACAGCAGACGGAGTACTTAATGTATCAAGGGTTGGCTTCATTTCGTTATTTTCGGGCATGGGCGCAGGGCCCATGGGCGCATCTCCATTCATAATCATAATGATACCACACTGACCTAATTCAGATTACAGCGTCTATGTGGATACCAGGGGGCTATTGCTTGCCGGCTTGTTTTAAAGACAACGATGTTTTGCCGTTCTCAACTTTCAGAACCTTAACTTTTACGATATCGCCCTCTTTGACAACGCTTCTTACATCCTTTACAAAACCCTCCCCTAGTTCGGAGACGTGAATCATGCCAGATTTCCCGCCAGGGAATTCAACTATTGCTCCGAAGTCCAATATCTTAGCGACTGTTCCTTCTATTGTCTCCCCGATTTCTAAATCGCTTACGATAGCTTTCACTTCCGCGATCGCTTTCTCTGCTGAGTCTTTATCTTTTGATGTTACAAAAACCGTTCCGTCATCATCTATATCGATAGACTCGACGCCAGTTGCCTCTATTATCCCATTTATTACCTTTCCGCCTGGGCCGATTACTTCTCCGATTCTTGCCGGGTCAATTGTGATAGAAAGAATTCTCGGCGCGTAAGCCGATAAGTCCTCCCTCGCCTTAGCAAGAGTTTTGTCTGTTGTATCCAATATATGAAGCCTGGCTTTCTTTGCAGCATCGAGCGCTTCACTAAATATTTCAAAAGTAATTCCTTGGATTTTTACATCCATTTGCATCGCCGTTATGCCGTTTTTTGTCCCAGCCACCTTCATATCCATATCTCCGTAATGGTCTTCCGGTCCCTGGATATCCGTAAGAACTTTATATTTGTCGTTATCTCCGGTAACTAGTCCAATTGCAATGCCAGCCGCGGGCGCTTTAATTGGCACGCCTGCATCCATAAGGCTAAGGGACGAAGCAGAAACTGTAGCCATTGATGAAGACCCGTTTGAAGAAAGAATTTCTGAAACGACTCTCACCGTGTATGGAAACTCTTCTTTGCTGGGCATAAGCGACCTTAGAGCTTTTTCTGCCAGTGCGCCGTGTCCGATGTCACGCCTCCCAGGACCGCGGAAAGAACGAGCTTCACCAACAGAGAACGGAGGGAAATTATAGTGGAGCATAAAACGCTTTTTTCCTGAGAATTCGATTGTGTCCTGTAATTGAGAATCGCCTGGCGCGCCCAATGTTGTGAGAGCAAGAGCTTGGGTGTTGCCTCTCACAAAGAGGCCTGAGCCGTGCGTTCTCTGAAGTAGGCCGACTTCTGAATAAAGATCGCGAACTTCATCTAAACCTCTTCCATCAGGACGTTTGTCAGAGTCTAAAATATTTTTATGAACTAACTTATCGAGTTCGTCCTCAAAAAACATGTCGAAGTATTTCATATCATTTTCGAATTTCACTTCGAGCTGTGTCTTTAATTCTTTCTTAAGAGCGCCAATTTTATCAGACCTGTCTTTTTTATCTTTTACATAAACTGCGTCCTCTAAGTTCTTTTCCAGATAGTCTTTCGCTTCTTTCACAAATTCTGCCGATGGTTCGTCGAATTTAATCTCCGCTTTTTCTTTACCGATTTTTTTAATTACCTCATTCTGAAAATTTATGAGTTCGCCTACAGCCTGCATCGCCTCTTTACCAGCCGCTATAACATCCGTTTCGCTCACCCCGTTTCCTCCGAGCTCGATCATGTTTATATGCTTGTCAGTTCCTGCAAAAAACGCCCGAAGTGCAGTATTCTCATCCGTCATCGCACTGTTCTTTGGATTCACTACAAACTTATCGTCTATTTTTGAAATGCTAACGCCCGCGACAGGCCCTCCCCAAGGTATGTCAGAAACTGCAAGCGCAGTTGAAGCAGCCATTAAAGCCACAAAGTCGGGGTCATTTTCTCCGTCATAAGAAAGGACTGTCGCCACAACCTGAGTTGGGCGTCGAACTCTCCTATCAAACAACGGCCTAACCGTCCTATCCACCAACCTCCCCGACAGAACCGCCTCTTCGGATGGTTTCCCTTCGCGTCTCACAAAACGGCTACCCAAAATTTTCCCAGCTGCATAGAATTTTTCCTCGTAATCAACCGTTAGTGGCATGTAATCCGTTTCGCTGTCACGATCTTCCATTACGACAGTCGCAAGAACTGTCGTTCCGCCGTACGTCGCAGTCACAGCCGCGTTGGTTTGCTCTGCAAGATTAGATGTTTCGATTATCAAATTCTCTCCGCCAATCTCCTTGGCAAATTTCTGTCTATTTAAATCCATTTTATTTATTCTTTTTTCTTGCTGACGATTTGGCAGATTTGAAAACCATTCGCGGAGTTGTATCTAAATCTATAAAGTTGTCTGCTACCTCTTTGAGTCCCGATGATGCAGTCTTTCCAAACGCGGCCACTTCGACTCCCTTTCCCAAACCAATCTGTAAGTACTTTACGAGCGGTATGAAGTCTCCGTCGCCCGAAACGAGAATTGCGACATCGAGGGAGTCAGCCATTCGGATTACGTCAACCGCGAGACCCACATCCCAATCGGCTTTCTTAACACCGCTTGGAAAAATTTGGATGTCTTTCATGCGAAGCTCGATGCCAGCCTTTTGTAACGCCTCGAAAAAACTCTCCTCTCCGGTCTCCGGGTCACTTCTCACGACATATCCAAGGGCCCTCACAAGCTTTCTTTCGCCTGTTAGCTTCTTAATAAGCTCCCCATAATTAACACGACCCCCGTAGAGGTTTTTTGCAGAGTGGTACAAGTTTTGGACATCTATAAAGATGCCGATTCTGTGTTCTTTGTTCGGTATTATCATCTCTATCGCTTAAGCCCCAGTTTTTTAACGAGATTTTTGTAGCTCGTTGGAGAATCTTTTGCGAGGAAATTCAGAAGTTTTCTCCTCTGGTTTACCATAGACAAAAGACCCCTTCTTGAGTGCCTGTCTTTGGGGTGTTTCTTTAAATGAGTCGAAAGTTCCTTGATCCTGCTTGTAGTTACTGCGATTTGTACTTCTGCTGAACCGGTGTCTTTTTCGTGTGTTTGATTCTCTTTGATAATCTTCTCTTTCTTCCGGGGTGTTCTCATAACCCGCTGATGTTACCAGCTTCAGCCGATTCTGTAAAGGGCGAGTTGTCGCGCAATCACGTTTGTTGCAACATATCCATTGAATATGTCGCAAAAACATTGCCCAAACATTGTGCGGACATACCCCCGTTGTCGCACAATATTTTGGCGCATGTGCTACAATTCATACAATGTCACAGATAGAAGACCTTGTAAAAGAATACTTAGACTACCTCGAAATCGAGAAAAACCGCTCTCCGTCTACGAGCGAGAATTATAAGAGATATCTAGATAAATTTATCGAGTTCTCGGGCGTTAAGGGAGTTAACGATATCACAGAGGAAAATATCAGAGCCTTCCGCGTACACTTGGCTCGTCCGGAGGCAAATTTAAAAAAGCGCACCCAGGCGTACCACGTAATTGCGCTTCGAAATCTTTTAAAGTATCTCACGGTGCATGACTATAGCGTTGTCTCGCCGGACAAAGTTGAGCTTCCGAAGGTACCAACGAGGCAGATTGATATCATTCGATATGACGATCTAGAGCGACTACTCTCCGCGCCAAAGGGAGACTCGCTTCATGCGTTACGCGACCGTGCAATTCTAGAAACCCTGTTTTCAACAGGTCTTCGAGTGTCGGAATTATGCAAACTCGACCGATTTATGAATATCGACACGGGCGAGTTGCCTATTCGAGGTAAGGGAGAGAAGCTTCGCGTCGTTTTTTTGTCCGACCGCGCGAAAACAAATCTTAAAGAGTATTTGAAGAAGCGCTCTGATGCAGATGAGGCGATGTTTATCAGTTTATCGCACGCGAAGAAACCAAAAGTTTTGGGGAGAATTGGTCCGAGAACAGTCGAGAGGCTTGTTTCGAAATACGCGCGCTCTGCAGGAATCACGGGTAAGGTAACTCCGCATCAACTGCGTCATCAGTTTGCGACAGATCTTTTATCAAACGGCGCGGATATTCGCTCTGTACAAGAACTATTAGGACATTCATCCATTACAACCACACAAATTTACACGCATGTAACAAACCGCGAACTCCGCGAGATTCACAAAGCATTTCACGGAAAGCGAAGGGGATAGTATTGAGTATCTAGTATTTAGTATTTAGTATGTAGCTATCGGATTTATATTGGGCGAGTGGTGAAATGGCATACACGCTAGGTTTAGGACCTAGTGCCGCAAGGCGTGAGAGTTCGACTCTCTCCTCGCCCACATAAAACATGGACGCTAACAGTGAGCGTCCTTGTTTTATTTAGGGAGTCGAACGAGGGGTGGGTCGGAGGGGAAGCTACTGGGTCCCCTCCGTGTAGGAAATTATTCAAAACCGCCTGCCTGTGCGTTGCACGCAGACAGGTGGGTTTTGAAAGCGCAGTCCGAGCTTGTCGAGGACGAGCAGTGAGATTCTCTCTCCTCGCCAACAACAAGTAAAAGCCATATATATATTGACAAACTCTATAAATTGTGTTAGGAATAGGGCACCGAAAGGTGCGTCACGCACCTTAACAGCTGTATGACGGATTTGAAACGATAAGGTCTAGAGTCATAAGGAGGACTCATGGCTGACAGGAACAGATCTAACCCAGATCGATCTGCCAAGACGTACCTCCGTGTAACAACGGAGGAGCCCTCGAATGAGGGCGGCGTCTGGCGGATCACAACAACGGCTCTGGCCTCGAAGTCCGGAAGGACGCTCGATGGCCAGGAAATCCAGTTTTTCCTCGATGGATCCCGCTATGGCTCGGCTGTCCGCACGGATGCGGACGGCAGAGCTCAGCAGACCATCGAAGTTCCACTTGGGGCGCGGCGCGCAAGCGTCGAAGCCCAGGTGGCAGGTCAGCCGTGGGTCGCCCGAAGCGACGTGGTCTTCCCAGCCGAATCTCCCGCGAGGCCTAGCGCGTTGAGCGTGAGCCTCGTTGGCGGTGCCGATGGGAACTATCGGATTATCGGAATGGTCCGCGACATTGGTGAACAACCCGTCAAAGGCGTGAAGGTGGATATCTTCAACGCCAAGGATGGGAAGATCATCCGGACGCTCCGCACCAACGCCGATGGAAACTTCATGCTCACAAAGCGTGTTGACCCCGGTGAGGTGCTGGAACTCAAGTTCTGGGTGCGTGGTCTCCACGCAAAGAACGGTCCAGTTGTCCGTCAACTCGTCGGAGCCGGTCGCGGGCCGAGTACTGAGCCAATCCCGCAAAGGGAAAGGCCCAGGCTTGACCTCACCGGAGCCTTCGAGCGCGGACTCAACAGAAGGAGGGACCATGTCCGCTAAGACCTGGTTCGCAAAACTGAGGGCGCTTGGCAAGCCCGCCTTCGAGGTGGGCAAGGAGCTCGGAACGGAAACGTTCGCTGAGTGGGTATTCGGCGGCAGGAAGCGCGCCGAGACAATCGGCGAGGCGAACAAGGTCCATCTCGTGGCCGCCCTCGGGACCGAGAACAAGCGCGCGGCCCTTCTCGACGACATCAGGAGGATGAACGACGAGAAACGGTCAGTGCTCCGCCGGCGGATCAGCGAGGCGAGGGATAGGACGATTCCCCGCGAGTATGGCAACGTCGCCAAGCTCATGGAGAACGATCTCATCGCGATCCTCGCGACGATCCAGTCCGATGATGACGGCTCGAGGACCGACAAGCTCGACTGGCTTGCCGGAGTCCCGGACGATGAGTTCTGGGACTACATCGACATCCTGTGGCACAATCCGGTGCAACAGGAGATCGATCGGTCGGTCGAGATCATCATCGATCGCGTGAGTACGGCAGTCGAGGGAATCGGCGCGGCGCTTACCAGCCTCGGCGTGACCTCGGTTCACCTGAGGGAAGTGCGCGAGCGGCGCACGACCCGGAGCGGACGACTGAAGTTGACCCCGTTCCGGCTACCGAGCCGGAGGAGGAGCTGACATGACCACCGAACCGACAACTAGGCCGATTGATGCGGCGGAGATGCGTCACGAGATCTGGGAGTGGATCCCTGCCCTCTGGCGGACGGGTAATTTCCTGCTCAGGCTGATTGTGCTGGAGACCGCTCTCTGGCCGATCATCAT
>MHIV01000017.1 GCA_001817685.1 Candidatus Colwellbacteria bacterium RIFCSPHIGHO2_02_FULL_45_17 | reverse complement strand
CGGCGATCTCCTCCGTGACAGGGAGGCGTGTTAACCGGGCTACACTACGCGTCCGAGCAGAGCAATTAATGTGCTCGTATGTTAATTTCTTGCGAGGACTCGTAGTGCAAGCGAAGCGCCACACTACGCGTCCAACGTTCTAGAGACTTCTCCGAGTATACTAACCCTTCAGCTTTTTGACAATCCTGTCGAACTCATCTCCGCGCTCACGATAATTCTCGAACATGTCAAAGCTAGCTGCACCCGGGGAGAAAATCACAATATCGCTCGGCCTCGCCTTTCTAAAAGCAGTTTTTACAGCATTTTCTAGGTTGCTCGAACTGTGAATTAGAGTTGTGCTTCCGAGGGCTTTTCTCATCTTTGATTTGCACTCGCCAAAAAGGACGATGGCCTTCACATCTTCCTCATTCACCGCGGTTCGGAGAATTTTGAAATTCAAGTTCTTATCTTTACCGCCAGCTATTAAAATCTTCGACTTTCCAGGAAAGGACCTTAGCGCCGCGACTGTCGTTTGGGGATTGGTCGAAGCAGAATCGTTGTAAAAACTGACACCCCCGAGGTTTCTTGTAAGTCTCAGTCTGTACGGGAGACCAGTGAATTTATTTATTACCTCCAAGCTTATAAGAGGGGACACACCAAAGCGTGACGCCACTGCTGCTGCTACTGCGGCATTTTGTTTGTTGTGCTGACCAAGAATTTTCAGATTCATCGGAAAATCTCCTAAAGATACAGAGGTTTTCTGCCCCGCACTCATTTTTGCAAGCGCGGTCGAGATTTTGTTCGTCGGGACATAAAAAACAAAATCGTTTGAGTCTTGGAATCTGACAATTCCGGATTTTGCGTTAACATACTCGGCAAAACTCTTATGATGATCCATGTGATCAGGGAATATATCGAGGATTACCGCAACATCCGGAGACTTTTTAACTCCCTGGAGTTGGAAGCTCGAAAGCTCCAATACTGCTATAGAATTCTTCCGAAGCTTGGGGAGTAAGTCCAGCGTAGATTTACCAATATTCCCCGCGATATAAACATCCCTACCAGCGCGTTTTAGTATTTCGTATATGAGTGTCGTGGCAGTGCTTTTACCCTTTGTGCCTGTTACTCCTATTACAGTACCCCTGGCCCCCGTAAGGAAAACATCCGTCGCACTTGTTACATTAACGCCTCTTCTGGCAGCTCTTTGTATCTCCTTAGTATTAAAAGGTATACCCGGAGTGCGGAAAATAATGTCAAAACCATCAAGATTTTTCAGATAATTCCTGTCTTTCTTCTGATCTAGAATTGTTATTTCGGCTTTTGGATACTTATTCCTAACAAATCTAAGTGTCCCTTTGCCCTCTATTCCAAATCCTAGGATGGCTATTTTCATATTATCTCTGTGCCGACAGCAGGAATTGGACCTGCGACCTAGGGTTTATGAATCCCTCGCTCTACCACTGAGCTATGCCGGCGTAACGCCAGGGTAAATACATCGTTATCCTATAGCATAAGAATAACAGACCGCAGTATAATACAAAACATGGAACAATCAATAAAAAATTATTTAAGCATTTCGCTCATCGTTCTTTCGATGGTCGGCGCCTTCGGGATCATTTATTACACGATGTCGTACGCGGACTCTACGACATTTTCCGCCCCAGCATTTTCTGTTAGCGGTGAAGGTAAGGTTACAGTAGTTCCCGACGTCGCACAGTTTTCATTCAGTGTCACGAACGAAGGAGGTATGGATCTCACGGTAACACAGACCAGAAATACAGACACAGCTAATAAAGTCATCGAATTTCTAAAATCGAGCGGCGTTGAGTCGAAAGACATAAAAACCGTGAGCTACAATGTGTATCCGCGATATAGCTCGACTTATTGTGGACCGGTGCCGCTTTACTATGAAACAGGAGTCGATGCTGGTGGGGGATATGCTGGGGTAACGGGTGTAGCCAGACCTGATGTTTGTCCGCCATCAGAAATTATTGGATACACAGTTGAGCAGGGTGTCGAAGTAAAAGTTCGGGATTTCGCAAAAGTTGGCGACATCCTTGCGGGGGTAGTAGAGAACGGAGCGAACTCAACTTCGCAACTTTACTTCACGATAGATGATAAAGTGGGGTACGAAAACGAAGCACGCGCAATGGCAATGGAAGAAGCTAGGGAAAAAGCGGAAACGATTGCGAAGGCCGGCGGGTTTAGAATCGGCAGATTGCTTTCGGTTGATGAATACTTCGGTGGCCCGATTCCGTATTACTACGGAGAAGGGATGGGAGGTGCGGATATGGTGAAAACTTCACCGACAATAGAACCAGGTAGCCAAGAAATTACTATTACTGTAAACCTTCGCTACGAGATTAAGTAGAGAAGGTTGACACATAACATTCCATCTGGCAACGTCTTGTTAAGTCGTTGCCTTTACAGATGCATGAAAGAGAGGGGAAATGTCTAACGTTTTGCAGGTCGCTGGTGCACTCTTGGCCGCGACACTTCTCGCCTCGGTTATATACGCGGGCTCAACGTTCGCGTTCAACTACTACCTGGCCAGTCGGTGGCGTCTTCGTGACATAAGAATCCTCGAGATTCTTGGGATCGAGTGGCTCATCGGCGTTGGGGCGTTGTCTGGATTCGTGTTCTACACCCTGTCTTCGGCGATGTTGCCGTTCGAGCTTCCAGGTTGGGCGTCACCAACCGTTTTCCTCGTGCCGGCACTGGCCTACGCGGCTGGAACATTCCGGTACATCTACTACGACTACATCCCGGATGCCAAAAGAAGGGGGGCGCGAAGATGAGACGAAGAGTGATGCACGTAGGTTGGCTGGACTACCTCGAGCTGAATGAGAGGCTACTCCAAATGGTAATGGAGTCAAGCTTCAAGCCCGACTTCGTGGCATACATCACGCGCGGCGGCGACATACCTGGGGTTTGGATCTCCCAGCGTATGAAGCTTCCATACGTGGTCATCGGGGCTGCGCATTGGCCTCACGGTGTCAAGGCAGCAGACGTGACGATTGCCTACCACTGCCTGTACGTCACGAAGGAGCCTCCGTCGGGAAGGATGCTCATCGTTGACGATCTGACCGACACCGGCCTTACACTCCAGGCGGCCACCGCGTATCTCTTCAAGAAATTCCGCAAGGGATTCTGGCGGAATCTCTGGCGAAGAGTACGAGGCAGGAAGCCGTACCGTGGAATCACGGAAGTGAAGACCGCGGTGCTCTGGCGCAAGGATGTCGAGGAACCCATTGTGGTTGCCCCCGACATCTTCGTTGAAGCTATCGGGATTGATGATGAGCGTGACCCGGACGGACTCATACCCTGGATTAGGCAGCCAATCGAGCGGCCAGGGATCTATCTGGAGAGCTGCGATGTCACAGGAGAAGTGTGAGCGATGCAAAGCACACAAGGACCCCGCTTGAAGCGGACGAAGGCGGCCCCTGCCTCGCCGCTCAAGTCGGGGTCGCTTTCGTTTCTATGGTTCCAAAGTATTAATTCTTTTGACAATGGGGGGTACTAGAGTAAAATAACCTCCGTGACGCGGGGAATTCACCCCGGTGGGTGAGGGAGGCTCATAACCTTCATGCGGCCGGTTCGACTCCGGCCCCCGCAACATAAAAAGAAAACACCCCAAGACGGGGTGTCTTCTTTTGGATAGGATATTTTCTTTATCTGACAGTCGCGCCGAACACCGATGCGGTCTTCTCCTCGAGCGATTTGTGAAGTTTGTCGATTTCTTCGCTCGTCAGAGTTCCATCAACACTCCTATAAGTTATCCTGTATGCGTAGCTAACTTTGTCCTTTCCAAACTTTGCTTCGTCCTCGTACTTGTCTATTAACTCTACTTCCTCGGCCAGGTCGCCGGCTACGTCTCGAACCAAATCAAAGTAATCATTCGGTATAAAGTTATTCTGAACCACAAACGAGATGTCTCGTACAACCGGTGGATATTTACTCACTTCGGCAAATGGCTTCCCGAGCACCAATTGTTTTTTGACGCGTTCGTCATCTGACCAAAGAAGTCGAATATCCGGCAGTCTCATGCTAATTATTGCAAGACGTTCCAAGCCGAAGCCATAGGCCCAGCCGTTATAACCTGTGACTCCCATGTTAGCCAGTACCTCTTTTTTCGGCATGCCGCCGCCAAGAACTTCCACCCACTCGCCCTCGACTTGTATCTCAACTTCTAGAGATGGATCCGTGTAGGGGAAAACATCCTCATTGAAGCGATAAATTGTATCTTGGCCGAACACAGTTTTAACAATTTCGGACAGCACATTTTTGAGGTCGTCTAGCCCAAGGGTTCCTTCGCTGTCCGGTTTTAAGTACCAACCACCCATCTGGTGAAAGATGTTCATGTGGTGTCGGTCTATCTCGTCTTTGCGGTATACCTTGCCATAGCAGAGAGTTCCAATACTTTCGTGATTTGCTATTCGTGCTTTAATCTCCGGCAGGTTTAGGTAGTAGTACCAAAATACAGTGTCGTGGGTCCTTAAAATATTCTTGTCGTCAACATAATATGTGTCTGACTTGCTTCGATTTGGGTGGTCTGGCGCGAAGTTAAACAAGTCGAAGCTTATGCTAGCTGGAACAATCTCCGGAATATTGATTACATCGAAATCTTTTTGAACCGGAACATCTTTTATCCGCTCAACCAACTCGAAGAGAGGGCTCCCGGTGGTACGTGAGAGATCTGGCATCTCAAAGTATTTCTGCATGCGCTTAGCCTCGGTGTCCGTGCGCTCCTTAAGTTTGAACAGCAATTTATTTTCTTCGTCGCGGGGTATAACAAATTCCATAACCGCTTCAGTTTAAAAAATATAGCCTATCATTTCAAGGCTTGGTGTCACAAATTGCTCGCTACACTCTATGTAGAAGTAACACACAACAGATAGATTCTGTGGGATTCTGTGATACTCTTTCGTCTAATCTTCTCCACAAATTGTATGTACTAAATACTAGGTACTAGGTACTCATTTATCCCTTTATTTAAGCCAAAAAACGGCTGTTTGTAAGCTTGTTTCGGGAGGCGAAAAATGATAGAATTATTAAGGTCAGCGAAGGCGCTATTTTTATTATGAAAGCAAAAAAAACGTTAAAATCTGCAAGAAAAGTAACTTTGAAACATGGTCCTAAGCAGGAGAAAGAAAAATCTGCCGGAGCAAAAATAAGAACCCGAGAGAAGACCCCAGAGACAAGGGTGGCGCAAAATGCGAAGGAAGGAGCGACTAACGGTTACACCGCTAAGGACATCTATGTCCTCGAGGGTCTAGAGCCTGTTAGGAAGCGTCCCGGAATGTACATTGGTTCTACTGGTCCGTCTGGGCTTCACCATCTTATATGGGAAGTCGTGGACAATTCCATCGACGAGGCAATGGCGGGCTTCGCTACAAATATCGAAGTAAAGCTTCTTAGGGGAGGCATCGTAAGCGTTGAGGACAATGGGCGTGGTATTCCGGTCGACATTCACAAGCAAACAAAAAGGTCCGCGCTCGAAACGGTTATGACGACCCTCCACGCAGGAGGTAAATTCGGTGGTGAATCGTACAAAGTCTCGGGCGGATTGCACGGAGTCGGTGTCTCGGTAGTCAATGCCTTATCAGAATGGATGCAAGCCGAAGTTTGCAGAGATGGAGGATTGTATATGCAGGAATACAAAAGGGGAAGGGCGACTGCGAAAGTTAAAAAAGTAGGGCAGTGCGATAGAGGAGGAACAAAGATAAGTTTTACGCCAGACAAAGAAGTTTTTGCCACAACTGAATTTGATATCAAGACAATTCTGGATCACTTCAGAGAGCAAGCGTACCTATCAAAGGGGCTACAGATAGTACTTCTAGATGAGAGGGGTGAAGTGCCGATGTACTATGCATATAGGTTTGATGGAGGACTGCAGTCTTTCGTAGAGTACCTAAACCACGATGGCAGTGAGGTGGTACACGATAATACATTCTATGTTCACAAGGAGCACGAGGAGATAGATGTCGAAACTGCATTGAATTATAACGAGGGAACAGAGACCGTAGAGTTGAGCTTTGCCAATAATATAAACACCACAGATGGTGGCATGCACTTAACTGGATTTAGGTCCGCCTTAACCCGTACGGTGAATGATTATGCAAAAATAAATAACTTATTTAGAAAGGGGGACGAGGCATTATCGGGGGAGGACGTACGCGAAGGACTCACGGCAATAGTCTCGGTCAAGCTCCGCGAGCCGCAGTTCGAAGGTCAAACCAAAGCCAGACTTGGGACGCCCGAAGCAAGATCCGCCGTTGAAATAGTGGTAGGAGATGGGCTACGGGATTTTATGGAAACCCATCCTGGCGATGCTCGGGCGATTGTGGAAAGATCACTTCTCTCAGCTCGCGCTAGAGTAGCGGCAAAAGCGGCTAAAGATACAGTTCTTCGAAAAGGGGCATTAAGCGGTCTTACGTTGCCTGGTAAGCTTGCTGACTGTCAATCTGGGACTAAGCCCGAAGATGCCGAGCTTTTTATCGTAGAGGGTAACTCTGCTGGTGGTTCCGCGAAACAGGCCAGAGATAGAAGAAATCAAGCGATACTTCCACTCCGTGGCAAAGTATTGAATGCGGAAAAAGCACGTATTGATAAAATACTCGCAAATAAGGAAATAGTTTCGCTAGTAGTGGCCCTCGGAACGGCGATTGCCGATGATTTTGATTTAAACAAATTGAGATACCACAAGATTGTTATCATGACAGACGCAGACATAGACGGAGCTCACATAAGAACTTTGCTTCTAACGCTGTTCTTCAGATATTTTCCGAAAGTAATCGAAGGAGGCTATCTTTATATTGCCTTGCCGCCGCTCTACCAAATTACGAAAGGAAAAGAAGCTCACTATGCTTACAATGATGCGGAACGTGACAAAATCCTAAAATCGATGAAAACCCAGGGCACGCCCAACATCCAACGGTACAAAGGTTTAGGAGAAATGGATGCAGAACAGTTGTGGGAGACAACCCTTGATCCAGCCAAAAGGACAATGCAGCAGGTGACCATAGATGATGCGAAAGAAGCAGACAGAGTGTTCGATATTCTTATGGGAGAAGACGTAGTGCCTAGAAAGCGATTTATCCAAGTCCACGCTGCATCAGTGAAGAATCTTGACGTTTGATCATCCAAGCTTGAATATAGGCCTACAATCGGCTATTATCCCATAACAGAAAAACATGTTTGGCAAATTCAAATTGTTCATCGGGGAGCTCCGGCAGGAGTTTAAAAGGATAAATTGGCCAGGGCGTAAGGAGACGGTCAAAATGTCCGTCACAGTAATCGTAATTTCAATGCTTGTAGCGGCGTTTCTTGGAGCGCTGGATTTCCTGTTTGTGAGCATAATCGAGAAGCTAATTGCATAAGCATATGGCGAAGAAGAACACAGAACAGCAGGAGCTGAAAGTTAAACACTGGTACGCAGTACACACGTACTCTGGATATGAAGACGCAGTGGCGCGCTATCTTAAGCAACGCGTGGACTCGCTCGCCATGAACGACAAGATTTTCAAGATCATTGTTCCAAAAGAAAAACAAATAAAGATAAGAAGCGGAAAAAGGGTGACCATAGAGGAGAAGATTTATCCAGGCTATGTTCTTGTTGAGATGCTTATGGAGCCGGACTCGTGGTATGTGGTCAGAAATACGCCGCGCGTAACAGGTTTTGTCGGCTCAGATGCTACCGACCCGACCCCTCTCTCATACGAAGAAGTAGAAGCACTGATGTCGAGAATGGGTGACGCAGAGCCGGAGTTCCAAATTGATATCAGTGTAGGTGAAACAGTCAGAATTACGGACGGTCCCTTCAGGGATTACGATGGCAAAGTTTCCGAGATTGACAAAGCGAAGGGCAGGATTAAAGTTATGGTTCCGGTATTCGGACGCGACACAGCCGTAGAGCTTGATTCATTACAAGTTAAGAAAATCTAGACAAAACAATGGCAAAAAAAATTAAAACAATTCTTAAGCTTCAAATTCAAGCTGGCAAGGCAACGCCGGCTCCACCTGTCGGCACGGCGCTAGGCCCACACGGCGTTAATATCGGTGAATTCGTTAGCCAATTCAACGAAGCGACAAAAGATATGGGAAGCGATATCGTGCCGGCCGAGATTACACTTTATGAAGACAGAAGCTTCATCTTTAAGCTAAAAACTCCTCCGGCCTCTGATCTTTTGAGGAAAGCTGCGGGAATAGAAAAAGGGTCCGGCGTACCCAATAAGGACAAAGTAGGGAAAATTACAAAGGCAGACGTCCGTGCTATCGCGGAGAGAAAAATGGAAGATCTAAACGCGAACGACATCGACGCCGCAATGAAAATTATTGAAGGTACGGCGCGTTCTATGGGAATCGACGTTGAGCGTTAATCTCTTTCTAAATTAACCCACGCGTACTTTAGACCACTGTAGTCCCGCTCCTCGCGGAACGTCTCTTTTTGAAATTCAGAATAATCAGGAAAAAAAACATCGCCATCGGCTTCGGCGTCTATTATTGTTAAGTAAAGTTTATCTGTATACGGCATAAATTGCCTATATATCTCACCGCCACCTATCACAAATATTTCGTCATTCCCGAGACTCTTCGCTTTCTCTATAGCTTCGTCGACGGAATAAACAACAGACACTCCTTCCGTGGCATAATCTTTTTCTCTCGAAATTACGATGTTTGTTCTATCGGGAAGAGGCCTTCCTATAGATTCAAATGTTCTGCGTCCCATAATTACGGGGTGACCCTTGGTAATCTCCCTAAACCGCGCCAAATCATCTGGTATTTTCCAAACCAAATCGTTGTTCTGGCCTATTACGTTGTTTTTGCCGATTGCGGCAATCGCGCTAATCAGCACTTTCTTCTCCAACGGGGTAAGTCTCTTTAAGTTTATTTATGTCGCCCTTCATAATCAGGTCAACTTCATTCTCATTCTCTGGCGCCAGGCCATCAGCGATATCTCTTTTGTGGTGTCGGCTTTTTATTACCTCAACTTCTTCAGCTAATGGTTGAAACACCAGTTGGCAAAATCTTTCACCCGGGTAGAGCCTAATTGTTTGTCCGCGAGTATTATTTCTAATCGGCATCGTTAGCTGTCCCTCGTAACCGGCATCGATAATACCCGTTAGGTCAATCGATAGCCCCTTTCTGTTTATAGATGATCTCGGATATAACACCGCCATAAGATCCTTAGGTATGCCGATTGTCTCGAGAGTGGAAACCAATACATACTCTTGAGGAAGCAAATCAAAATACTGCCCCTGCTCAAGTTCAACAACTTCAAAGTTAGGTGCCCCAGTGGTGCGTAAAGGGTCAAGCGTTACAACTTCTCGCCCTCTTTCGCTTGAATGCCAAACTTTGGGAATCATAAACGTGAAACCGAGCCTAAGATCGACGGAGTGCATTTGGACCTGAAATTTATCGAGCCCAGGTCTAAAAAAGAGCCCCCCGCCTCTTATCCTCTCCAAAATTTGTCTCTGTGTTAAAACACCCATACTCGTATTATAGAACAATTTTCAATCCCTTGATTGGTTCGAGGGGTTCATATTGGGTAGATATATCGTCAACTATTTCCTCAACCAATTTGGGGTCTTTCTGTTCCGCGCGCTCGAATGCGCCGTTCGGCAAATGCAGATGAACGGGCTTGTGGTCGCTTCGTCTCTTAATCAACTCTTCTGCGGCCTCGTAGTGAATGTCATAGATATGTGCGTTTGAAATCGAGTGACTATACACCCCGGGCACTACGCCTAATCTCTGGGCGAGTATCGCCTGCAAGAGCGCAAAGCCCGCAACATCATGAGGAAACCCCAATATCATATCATTGGAGCGAACTATGTTATGTAAGTTTAGTCTCCCTCCCATAATGTTGACTGTGAATGTATACGGGCATGGGACATTCTTTTTGACAGCCCCGCCCAAGCCGTCTGTCGCTGGATCCCAAGTAATAACAACGCCCTGTCGCGAACTCGGCTCATTTTCTAAGAGCTCAATCAATTTTCCGAGTTGATCCCTACCGAAATGTTTGCGCCACCTGTAACCGTACGCGACTGTTACAACGTCCCCTGGGTTAGTGAAG
>MHIV01000016.1:6358-10901 GCA_001817685.1 Candidatus Colwellbacteria bacterium RIFCSPHIGHO2_02_FULL_45_17 | reverse complement strand
CCCGAAGCTACGGAGAGACTAAAATCAATTCAGAAAGAGAAACAAGAGATTCATTCCAAGAAATCTGAGCTTGGCAGGGAACTCGGCAGGCTAGAGGCGAGATTGGAATTCCAGTCCGCAGAATCACTAAACGACTCCGTTGATATTAAAAGCGCTCTTAGGGAGATAAAAAATATTACCAAAGAACTGCTCGAAGAAAATGACATCGAGACATTGCGAGGCAAAGCCAAAAGAGTGCTTGAGATTATTGATGGAATGTTCAAAAGAAGCGAAGAAGAAAACGACAAGCCAAGCATAAAAGAAGCCCACAAAAAACTTTCAGAAGATTTGAAGGAGTTTGAATTGAAGCTCGAAAAACTAAACAAAGAAGAAGGGGAATATCAAAAAACGCTCGAGGGATTCAATAAGACATTCAGGGACGCCTATGAAAAAGTTGAATCGGCAAGAAAACTGCACGAAGAACTAACATCGAGCAAAAACAAAGTTGCGCTAGAAAGAGAGCGAGTAGATTTAAGACTCGAGGCACTAAAAGAGGAACTTGGGCAAATTGGTAGGAGTATAACATCACTCGAAGCATCAATAGCGAAAAACAATATATCAGGCGACCATTTAGTGGATGAAGATACCGCAATGGGCAAAATGTTCAGACTGCGTCAGGAAATTGCTTCAATAGGTGAAATTGACGAGACAATCATAAAAGAAGCCAAAGAGACGGAGGAAAGGCACGAATTTCTATCAAAGCAAGTCGAAGATTTAGAAAAAGCGATAAGCGATCTCACTCTGCTTATTAAAGAACTCGAGGAGAAAATCACGACAGAATTTAATTCCGCGATGAAGGCCATAAACGAGGAGTTCGGAAAACTCATCGGGGTAATGTTCGGAGGCGGAAAGGCAAAACTTGTGGCAAAGAACATGAAGCAGAGAGGAGGCAAAACAGAAGAAGCCGGAGAGGAGGGTGAGACTGAGATTGAGGTAAGAAAAACATCAGAAGACTTCGAAGAAGAAACACAAGAGGAAGAGAGAAATGTATTGGGAGTTGATATAGAAATCTCACTGCCAAAGAAAAAAGTTAAAGGGCTTGATGTTCTCTCGGGAGGGGAGAGAAGCTTGGTATCAATCGCAGTGCTATTTGCGCTAATTTCTGTAAGCCCGCCGCCGTTCCTGGTGCTCGATGAAATTGACGCGGCGCTCGATGAGAAAAACGCCAAGCGATTTGGCGACGCACTTGCGGATTTCGCAAAAGAGACGCAATTCGTGATAGTCACTCACAACCGCGCGACAATGGAAGCAGCACAAGCACTGTATGGTGTAACAATGTCCGCAGACGGAACATCAAAATTGGTTTCGCTTAAGTTAAGTAGCTAGGGGCCCGCTCGCATTTGGGTGTTGGAAAACGTAAAATTAGACTCAAACGCACATGAACTGGCTTGTCTTATCCATAATCAGCGTAGTTATGCTGTCCGTATCGAATCTTCTTAGAAGAGTGCTTATGAAAGACGAGAAGAGCGACGTGATGGCATATTCTTTTGTCTTTCAAATACTGTGTGCGCTTTTAGTAGGCCTATTTGCTTTTGCGTATGACTTTGTGGCGCCTCCTATAAGAGAGTTTCCATTAAATTTCGCCCTTACGGGAGTGCTTTACGCGGCGGGGACAATGTTGTTGTTCAAGGCCTATAAAACAACAGAAGCGTCTAGGGTGACAATCCTTACATCTTCGAGCGCTCTTTGGGTCATCATCACGGCCATTATTTTTCTCGGAGAATCTTTTACTTTACTAAAAGCCGTTGGTGTTACTTTAACCTTAGTTGGGGTTATCCTGGTTTCCATAAAGCCCAAGACGGGCACATTATTTAGTAGGGGAGACTTATACGCATTAGCTGGAGCTGCTGTATATGGAGTGGCCTTTACGAACGATGCGTTTATATTACAAAGTGCGAATGCGCTTTCTTATACATCACTGGCCTTTTTCCTTCCCGGTTTATTGATTTTGCTTATAAGACCGAGCCTTGTTAAGAACTTAAAACTTTTCTTGAGACCATCAGTGCTTCTAAAAATGACCACGTTCTCTATCTTCTATTCAATCTCAGCCGTCACTGTTTATCTTGCCTATCAGAAAGGGGGTGATGCTGCTCAATTGGGTTCTATCAGTCAATCGGTAGTGGTATTAACAGTCTTATTGGCTGCCATATTTTTGGGCGAGCGAGAGAATCTTATAAAAAAATCTGTGGCAGCGATGCTAGCGACTATAGGGGTTTTATTATTGAGATAGATACTAAAGATGAAATCACTTATCAAAAAACCTAGTGCGTGGATTCCGATAGTGCTTCCACTCATCTTTTTTGTATATCTTGTTACTTACATTTCTATGTTCGGAATTGTCAGGCAGGAAGACGAGGGGACTGGCGCGCATCTTTTTCAGTTGTGGCTCGCGCTTGAACCGTTTATGCTCGGGTTTTTCGCATTCAAATGGTTCTCAAGTGCACGAAAGGAAACGCTTATAATTCTCGCAATCCAAATTGCTGTAGCGCTTTTGCCAATATCGGTTGTTTTCTCGCTCGGTCTATAACCTCTTTGTTTTTATACAAAAATCTCCAGTCCCCGACAAGACAGTCTGGTATAATAAGCAAATGAATAAAAGATTGGGTATGGTGATGGTCAAAGTCCTTACGCTTAGCGTTATTATATTTTCGGTTAGCGCTTATTTTATTTATAAAACACAGCTGATTGGGTGGGTAATATTTGCCCTTGGATGGCTATGTATAGGCTCTTTATTGCTATTTAAAATTACAATAAAAAACGTATGGCCAGATATTATATTTGGTTTAATTGATAACGGCGTCCTGGCTATTTTAGCAGTTATAGGTGGAGCAATAGCCGGAGTAGCTGGAGCAATTATTGGTGGAGCAGTGGGTAATGCCATAACCGATGGAATTGCTGGAGTCTTTGAGGGTCATATGGCAGAAAGATTAAGGGAAAAGGAAATCTCCGAAGAGAGAACAATGCTTGGCTCATCAATAGGGAAAATGGCTGGATGTCTTTTGGGCGCTGGGGCAGTGCTAATAATAGTCAGCCTTCTCAACATCAAATTTTAGGAGGTTATCGGAATAATAGTCGTTTGGATAGTCTGAAATACTTGTCCCTAATGGATAAGGCGGTTTCTTCGTTTCTAACTTCTGAATAGGCGTTTGTGATAAGATTTTGATATGCCGCTCAACAAAAAGGAAAAAGAAAAACTCCTTGAGAAAGAAGAAATAATATATATAGCGACCTCAAGACCAGATGGCACGCCGCACATTGCTCCAATCTGGTTTGTGATGCACGAAGGCAAGATTTATTTTGAAACAGATATCACAACAGTTAAATACAGAAATATAAAACACAACAATAAAATAGCTTTATGTTTCGGTGGTAGGACGACTTACATCATCGAAGGGTCAGTCAAAGAATACAAAGAAGACGAATTAGATTTTCCGATTAGAAAACTCTACTGGAAGAAATACAGCAAAGATATGGATGACAGCTATATCACAGAGAAGACTCGTTTATTCGAAGTTGTACAAGAAAAAGAAATATCTTGGCACTACGCTCCCACTTGGGATTAACACCCGCTCGCTTTTGAGAATTTTGAAGAGTAAAATTGGGTTCGAATCCTGGTTTTGCAATTAAAGTCGGAAACATCGAGTGACCACAGTAGATAAAATGGTTTAGAATAAAATTATGACAAAACAAAAATTGGTATTCATAGACACTAATATCTTCGTTGACTGCGCCGTTAAAGAGATCATTGGCTCTGATATTAAGGTGTTAGATCAGATATTAGAAAAGTTAAAAAAGGGAGAAGTGACTTTAGTTGTACCTGAAAACATAAAAGTTGAGACTCTTTATAAACTAGGTACAATCTGTGAGGATTCAAAAAAATTGGTCGAGGGTATGTTGCAAAAAGGAAAAACTGGATCCCAAAACGACAAGGATAAGATAGCGGAAAAGGCAATAGCGGCAGCTGAGAAAACAAGTCAAACAGGTATTACTATGGGATATAAAAAGTCAAAACGACTCATGGAGGAGATATTCAAAAACAAGAATACTAAAGAAGTTAAACTCACGGACAGCTTAATAATTGCTGGCATGAAACGATCTCTGCTTAAAAAATATCCCTTCACGGCAAAGAAAAGTGAAAACGCTCATACGAAAGACCAGGATTGTATAGCATTTGAGGCTCTTTTATCCTTTTTAAGGAGAGACGGTAAACCGAAAAGTCGCACATTTATATTTTGTGCTACAGATCAAGATTACTTTTCCGAAGAAGGCAAGCTGTACGCTGAAATTGAAAATGAGCTGAAGCCCTTTGTTAAGAAGGTCGTTGTGTATAAGGATCCGGTAGATATGTTGAAAAAAGAGTTCGGTGGAAAATACACAAAAGAACAAGAGAAAAAATATAAGGAGTTTCAATCCCCAGCTCTAGAGGGCTTGTATCCACCAAAGACTGGTGACAGTATTTACGATTTTATTTCAAGACCTAACTTGTCTGTCCCAAGCAGTGTTT
>MHIV01000016.1:4836-6312 GCA_001817685.1 Candidatus Colwellbacteria bacterium RIFCSPHIGHO2_02_FULL_45_17 | reverse complement strand
GAGAATATAAAAAAACAAGTTGATAAACTTACAGCAGAAGTACGGCAACTGAGAGAGACATCAAGTCAAGACCTAAAAGACCACCCCGAAAAACACAAATAACCTACAGTCGAAAACTCCGACAAAAATAGGACATCGGCCAATCTGAAATCATGAACAAGTTCTAATATCATCAACTATGATTGACTGTTTAAGAGAGAGGGAAAAGAGAGATTTATCAAATCGCGACTATGTTTATTGTCAGTTCACCAACAAGAGACTTAAGACAAGATACAAAAACGTTTTTATACATACATCGTTGATAGAAGGTCTAATCGTGGACAGGTCGTTGAGAAAAGAGTCTCAAGTGAGGCAAAAGTGTGAGTGCTGCGGACGGGAAGATAGCTTTAGGTCTTTCCGTCGAGCCATAGAAATTTTAAGGGACGATGTTGGTGATCAATATAATTCCCTACACGAGATATATACCATAAGGAACGAATTGGCACATGACTTTATAACACTAGACCAAGCTCCACTTGAGCAAAAGATAGAAGAAGCGTGGGAAAAGATTATCAATGTGTACAAAAACTCGGAATTTCTCAATGAACTTTTCCACGTAAAGTACAACTTTAGACCTGATAAAATTGTTGAGGATTCGACAACATCCCAAACAGATACTTAGTTTAATAACCCCCCAAACAAAACGCCCCGATTGGGGCGTTTTGTTTGATTTAGTAATTTCTTATCGTGTTACACAAATCGGATCTGGGGTACCAAGCGCAGTCTCAGTTGCGGCATTTGGAGCACATACTTCTATGCGGCCTCCTGCGACAGTATTCACGTCGTATTGGACATCACCTGGGTCAATATCAGCACAAGCTATCTCGTTCTCATCCATTACAGGATCAATTGGCATGGCTGGGAGATAGTCTGGAACAAGTTGCAGACAAAGTGCTTCAGTAACCTCGTCATCTGGAATCGTTGGTAGGGTTCCCTTGTGATCAGCTGTATATTGGCCGATTGCATTCAAGATTGCATTGACGTTGCTCGTTCTTTGCGTGTTTCGTGCTTGAGCGAACTGACGAGCTGGGTTAATCGCGATAAGTACTATAACAGCCAAAATCGCGATAATACCTATAACGACAAGGATTTCAATAAGCGTAAATCCGCCGTTTTTCTTAAGATTTTTCATTAGTTTTCTTGTTTACGTAATTTACGACCTTTTGGTTTCCCTCTTTTCGAAAAGGGGAGTACGTCTCTGATACCATAAATAGGAAAATCATGCAAGTAGCTAAATTTCTTTCCATGAGACAATCGGTATAAGCTCTTGGACGTAATTCACGACGACTTCATAGTTTGTTGAGGCACCTTTATATGAGGCGTGAGTGAGAATCGTGCTTTCGTCAGTGTGCGGTATATCGGGGGTGACTGACGAAACTAGACATTTCTTGTCATCATCTTCTCCAGCACACGGCCACTCGAGACAAAGCGTATCGC
>MHIV01000016.1:0-4799 GCA_001817685.1 Candidatus Colwellbacteria bacterium RIFCSPHIGHO2_02_FULL_45_17 | reverse complement strand
GCGTGCCGCCTCAACACATGCGGCCGCAAGTCCTGCGCTAGTTTCTTTTGCCTCACCCTCCAAGATATTAAACCTATCAAGAAACCCCTTCATTCCGAGCGTGGCTGTCACGCCGAGGAGAATCATAGTAATTACGATTACAGATATTAGGGCAATGAAGCCGTTGTTCTTATTCATAATAGTAATTGCTTACCGAATATGGGTGATCGTCGAGTGTGAAAGTCGTAACAATAGTGTTTGAAGCATTGTTCCAATAAAAACTCAAAGCAGTGGCTGGAACGAGCGCATCGTTTAATTCATATGGAGTGCCGTCGCGTGTTAATAAAATTTCCTCGCCAGAGTGGTTTATCACAATCGTTTCGGCACCGGCCTGCACGGTGAGTTGCCCAGATGTTGTAGATGCAGAGCTTACGTCTGGTTCATCAATACTGGTCGCTTCAGAAATTACTGCGTCAATTTTTCTAGTTATGAAATACGCTTCCTGCTCGCGATACATTGACTGGCGCGTTCTCCCGCTACCTTCCAAAATATTAAAAACCCCGATCATTCCTCCGCCTATGAGAATTGCGAGGAGGGCGATATAAACTATGGTCTCAAGGAGAGTGAACCCGTTTGTCCGATTAAATCTTACGGATTGCATGTCGGTGATGGGTAAATTATGCGAACGGCATCACTCGCAGCGTTAGCAACATAAGCAGTGTTGTCCATAAAATCGAGGCCTGATGCTTGCTCGGAGAAGTTAAGCGGACAGGTTGATATAATTTCCAAAAACTCATCAGAATCTTCGTCGATGTTATACACGATAAACGGTCCACCTTCTCCGGAGGGGGACTGACTCTGATCGCTTGTGGAAAGAAACGCAAGCGGACCGCTTACAGACAATCCGACTACTTCATCTCCGTTTATATCAAGATTGGTTGAACTTACTTCTGTTATTCCAGATTTATTACCGACATCTAGGACATAAAGATCTTTCGTATTACTGCCGCCAACTCTTCCTAGATAAGCTCTTTCTCCAAGAACCCAAATAGAAGTTGCGTCTTGATTGCCTTGAGCGTTGAATTTATATCCAGTTGTGTCTGGGTGGTCTAGGTAATCGTCGCTTCCAGGATCAATATTAACAAGCATTAACTCTCCGTTGTTATCTGAGACAGCAAGATAAGCGAAATCATTTCTAACAAAGATATCGTTTATGTTGTGATTTATATTGAGGCTTGCTTCCCATGTTGGATTTCCAGGAGTGCTTGCGTCGAATATGTGTAACTCATTATTCTGACTTGGCGAGCAGGTTGGAGGACAAGCGAGATACTCTGTCCCGACGTAAACTTTGGAGTCGTAGAAATATACACTTCTACCATCGCCAGTAGGAGCCTCGGGAAGCGAGCTCGTCGCTACCCCTATTGTTGGGCCCGACCCAGGATATGCGGAGAAGTCGACAGACATCGTCGTTAGCTGTGTCGAACTCGTTGTACCAGTCGTAAATGCGTAAACCACGTCATCCTCTGAAAGAGTATCTATAGATGTTAGATCTCCGTCAAAACCATTCCCACCGAATTCAGCGACAAGCAATAGGTTGTCCGGATCCGTTACGTCTATTACCCAGAACGTTGAGTGATTTCCAACTTCAAGAGAAGTAACAAACGCAAATTTTCCCTTGTCGTTTTCAACAACCGCAACTTCAGTCGCATCACTTCCCGGGTGAATTACTTCTGGGTTCTGGTAATACTTAGGCGCTTCCCACCCCCCACCGATAAAAGAATCACAATCGCTGCCTTGTTTTATGAACTCTTCGACGCTAGCAATAACACTTTGCAATGTAACGTGTTGTGCACGAAGGGTAGTAGGATTCCAAGACGCTGTCGTTTCAAGTAAATTACTACATTCAGTCAACCCAGTCGAAGTTGAGGTGATTGTATAGCGCCCATCGTCAGCCGTCGTCGTGAATCCAGCGAATCCAAGAAAGTCATTTTCTGCCTGCTTGCGTCCTTCGTTCAAATCTCTCTCTGCGTAAAAGAGCGCTTCGCTGTTTAACTGTGCGTCTATCGCAAAGTTGTCATTTCCAAAAACAACCGTGAGAATGCCGGTAAACGCGAGCGAGAGAATCGCGAATGCGACGAGCATCTCTATAGTCGAAAATCCCTCTTTTCTATAAACAGTTTTCATCGTTATTTTGCCATGTTATACCCCCTTCCTCATTTATACAAAATGTTCGATTTTTCCCTTGCCCGGTCATCGTAAATGACGGGCCGTCCGTTGTCCCAGTGCGTGCTGTGAAGATAATTTTCGGATTATCTGGCTCAAAGTCAAAATCGCCACCGATATCAAATGGAATGTTATCAGGCGAGGCAGAATCATAATCATCTCCTTCAAAGATAATGTATTGTTCGCCAGCCTCATCTATATAAAGGCCGTGGTTTGATTCATTTATATTCGATATTGCGCGGCTCCTCGCTTTATATAAAAGACTTAAAACAATATCTTGCTCGGACTGCATTGATGACCCGCGCCAAACGTCCATTCCCATTAGAAGTCCTAGAGAGATAAGTATCGCAAATAGCCCTATTACAACGGCAATCTCGATCATAGTGAATCCCGATTTTTTCGTCATTCTACGGGTTTAGGTTTTGAGTAACCTGGTAGATTGGTGTGATGATTGAAATTGCGATGAACCCCACAACCAAACCTAACGTAATCATAAGTATCGGCTCTATCGCATTTGAAAGATTCTTCGTACGGTTATCAACTTCCTCCTCGTAAAGACCGGAAAGATATATGAACGTATCAGAAAGACGGCCGGTCCTTTCTCCGATTGCCACCATTTGAGACGTGAGATCAGGAAATAGGTCGGGTCTTTTGGCGAGCTGGCTCGAGATGGATTCTCCTCGGATAATACTTGCTGACACCGCCTTAAGTGCCCTGCGGTAAGCGATGTTGTTTGTTGTGTCACCCGCGATTGAAAATGAATCGACAACTCCAACATCCGCCTTCAAAAGCAATCCTATTGTGCGGGTAAGGTTTGCAATCTGATAATTCAATGCGATTTTTCCAAGGAGGGGAACTTTTATAACTACGCGATCCCATATGTAATGTGCGCTGTCCTTTGCGGCCACAAGCCACGCTACAAGAACACCAACAAGAATTATGGCTCCGCCGATCCAAAGCCCCCAGGCAGTTAGAAAGTTCGTTAGCCATATGAGAATCTTTGTCGTTATCGGGAGTTCAAAATCTAAGCTTGCGAAAATCGGCAAAATTTTTGGAAAAACGTAAATTGTGAGTAAGCCAACAACGCCGAGTGTGGCGGTTATAATAAGCGCCGGGTAAATGAGTGCGCCGAAAACTTTTCTCTGAAGTTGCTGTTTCTTTTCTAATTCTTCCGCGAGGTAAACTAAACTCTCATCGAGCGTACCGCTTGTCTCGCCTGTGCGGATTATACTTATTGCGAAGTTACCGAACACCTTACTAAACTTTGCAAGACTTGATGCAAGAAACTGTCCATTTTTAACATCCTCGATGATGTGGTCAAACATCTGCCGCTTCAGTTTGGATTTAGTCTGACGCTGGAGTATGTAAAGGCTATCGAGCATCGGAACGCTAGCGTGAACAAGAAACGAAAGACGCTTTGCAAAAAATACCTGATCCTTTATAGAAAAACGCAAGAACGGACTTTTCTTAACGCTCCTTACAGATCTCACTGCGGCAGTTGTATGTTCTCTGCCGGCTTTCTTGTTAAATTTAAATCTGCCGGATTTGGCAGTCGTTTCTCTGGACTTAGCCTCTTTCGGTGCCCTGCGTCCTCTCCTCTCCTTCTTCTCTTTTTTCGCCTTCTTCGTTTTCTTTTCCTTTTTACTCATGGATCACGCGCAAAATCTCTTCAAGCGTTGTTATGCCGTCCGCGGCTTTATTAACACCGTCCACTATCATGGGAGTCATTCCGTTTTTCATAGCAAGTTTTCTGATTTCTGAGGCCGAAGCCTTGCGCAAGAACGCTTCGCGGATTGCATCGTCAACAACCAGAATTTCGTTTATACCTATTCGTCCATGATAACCCGAACCGTTGCAATGGTCACATCCAGTTCCGCGCATAAACGATTGTCCGGCGGTTAATTTTGTATTTGGCAGAGTTTCATCCAAACTCTTCTTCTCAATATCAGTGAGCTGATGTTTTTCTCCACACTTCGGACAGATACGCCTTACAAGCCTCTGTCCTATAACTACGTTTACAGTGGAAGCAATAAGATATGGTTCAACGCCAAGGTCGAGCAAACGGGGAAGGGAAGTGGCGGAGTCTGTAGTGTGAAGCGTTGAGAACAAAAGGTGTCCTGTTAAAGCAGTGTTTACTGCGAGTCCGGCGGTCTCCGGGTCACGAATCTCCCCGACCATAATTATGTTCGGATCTTGTCTCAGAACCGATCGAAGACCATTTGCAAAAGTTAAGTTTGTTCGTGGGTTAACTTGGATCTGTTCAATATTTTCCACTGCGTACTCTATCGGGTCTTCGATGGTAATGATTGAAACGTCTGGATTGTTGAGTCTCTTCATCAATGTGTAGAGCGTTGTCGTTTTTCCAGACCCAGTCGGTCCTGTTGATAGAATCATTCCGAAGGGGCGTTTTATTGCTTTCAAAAGTGTTTCTCTGTCCTTCTCGCTAAAACCGAGCGTTTCCAATGAGTGCTCTTCGGCTTTATCCGAGAGGATTCTCAAAACGATATTTTGTCCGTGGTAAGTCGGCGTTATCGAAACCCTAATGTCGACAGGCCCGCTCTCTTCGATATCAATACGAAAACGTCCATCTTGAGCGG
>MHIV01000015.1:5507-35337 GCA_001817685.1 Candidatus Colwellbacteria bacterium RIFCSPHIGHO2_02_FULL_45_17 | reverse complement strand
TCGCAATATACTTTTATATATGTTGTTCCCCAAGCTCTTTTGCTGCGCAAAAGTTTATAGAAAAGATGTAAGCTTGCCGGCCCAGGGCCAAGGAAATTGCGAGTTGGGTTGATTTGCGCCCGCATTTTTCGGGGAATATACTGCAAATAGGCGTAGTATGTTCAATGAACGTTTATTGAACGTTCAAAAAGGTTATGCACGAAAACGTACGAAAAATAGTTAAAAACGGGCGGGGGAGCTATTACATCAACATCCCGAAGGAGGTTTTTAAGGATTTGCGCTGGAAGGAGAGACAGAGGGTGGTGGTCGAAAAGCGCGGAAAAACGATTATAGTCCGCGATTGGAAAAAGAAATAGATATGAGTAAGCCACATATTTCATACAAAGATTTCTCAATTAACGAATTAAAGGAATTGGGGAATAAGAGGTTTGTGTTCAATACGGAATACCAACGTGGTCCTGTTTGGAAAACTAGGCAAAGACAAAGACTAATAGATTCATTAATCCAGGAATATACAATCGGTGCTCTTGTGCTCAGAAATATTGGCGGGACTAGGATAGCTAAGTACGAAGTGCTTGATGGACAGCAACGCCTCGCATCGATATTTGCTTATTTAAAAGGGGATTTTAAGACATCTAGGAGCTCTGAGACTCCGGATCTTAGCTTTAAAGATCTTAAGAGTAAGAGCACCATGTACGCCCGTTTCATAGCAGCCCCCGTATTTGCTGTAATCTTACAGGGTGGTGAGGAACAAGATATAGCTGAAATTTTCACCAGACTACAGGAGGGTACACCGTTAAATACTGCTGAAAAACTTAATGCATACACCGTTAGAGGGAAAATGCGTGGAAGTGTAATTGAGTGGTCTAATCACAACTTCTTCAAGAATATAGCTATAAATGCAAATCGTTTTAACCACCGCGAAATATGTGCCAGGTTTGCATTAGTAGAGCTTGGGACTGATTTTGAAAACAGAAGATTCCCTAATCTTAGATTTTCTGATCTTTCGAAGATGTACGAGGAACATAACGAGGCACTGCCTCCTAAACTAGATCGGCGAGTAAGAGATATATTAAACTTCCTACACAAATCGTTGGGTAAAGATGCTGAACTGTTTATTATGAATAAAACAGATCTATTACAAATTTATCTACTCTGTTCATATCTACTTAGAGGAAACTACTCGGTAAAGAATGATAAGTTTCGTTCTGATTTCCAGGATTTTACAAGAAAGTTCATTTCCGACGTAGGTGACGTCAGTAAAAGAGGAGTGCATGAAAAATATCGCGACCTGCGTGGCAGAGGTCAGACCCCAGAGAATATAGAAAAAAGATTCAAAATAATGTGGGATCTTCTAAGTAAATCTGTAAAGTTGAAAAAAACGGACGAAAATAGACTATTTACTCCTGTTCAAAAACAGAAGATTTATACACTAGCAGATGGTGTGTGTGAAAGATGTGAGAAAAAAGTGGTCCCAAGCCAAGCTAACTACCATCACAAAGTTCAATATAAGAATCTCGGCATCACCGGTGTGGAAAACGGCGCCCTGATGCACAAAAAATGTCACACAGAGCACCACAAGCAGTACGGTTTCTAATTTATGCCAGGTGATTACGAAACGATAGACGAAAGACAAAGATACGTCCAGCAAAGCGGAAGGGACTGGGAAGATTTTGTTATGGAAAAAGTTAATAGTGATTTAGACGCGACGGAGTCTTCGCTGAAAGTTATTAGAGGAGACGATGTACCTAAGGATTCGACTTTATGGAATAAGCTAGCTATACCCGTTGGTGAGCCAAGTTCTACCCAGAAAATATGGGGGGACGTAGATCTGGTTGTTGTAGATGAACTTGAGCAACCACTCGCAGTCATTAGCTGTAAAACGAGTTTACACGGTAGGCTTTCTGAAACCTTGTTTTACGCTAAAGTGCTTAGGGATCTAGTACCAGGATTGAAGATAGTTTTTGCGACTTCTGATAAGGGCAGACAGCAGAAAAAAACTTGGAGTTCTGAGTGGGGTAGTGCAGACAAGCCGACTAAAGACAGACTACTAGGATCCCACTACCTTGACGGAGTGTATATTTTGAACGACGGAACTAAGCTGGGTGGTATTATCAAGTCCCTAGATGAACTAGCGGGAGATTTAGTGGACTGGACACTTGAATAAGAGCCTAGGATCTACAACAGCTTCTGACGCCTGATCTCTTTATCTAATCTTTCTTGGGCAACTTCACAGTATTGTTTAGACACATCTATGTGAATGAAATCTCTGCCAGTTCGTGCAGCTATTACTGCGACAGTACCAGTTCCACCAAACATATCTAATACAACGTTTCCTTTATAGGAATAATACTTTGTTAACCGATATATAAGCTCCTCTGGGAAGGGGGCTGGGTGACCCTTTCGCTTGGTTTCAGGTTGAATTTGCCAAAATCCATCGGAGAATTTCATGAATTCTTCTCTAGTTATATCTGCCATCTTAGGGTTTCCATCGAGTTTATCTTTATCTTTAGAAAAAACGAGAATATATTCCCACGACGGGACTATATGTGGATTAGACGGACTTTTGAAACTTCCCCAGGCAGTTCGCTTGAGCATCGTTTGCTTATACCATATTATCTCGGTTCTAAATTTCATCCCTAAATTCCTCATCTGGTTTGTAAAATCGTGATGGAGTGGAACAAAATCTCTTATCCCTGTTGGCGCGATATTTAGTGCGAATCTTCCTCCAGGGATCAGGACCCTTTTGGTCTCCTTCCATACTTCGTATAACCAGTTTATGTATTCCTGGTACTCCATCTTGTCATCATGATTATCATAATCCTTGCCCACATTGTACGGAGGCGAAGTGATTGCTAAGTGTATAGAGTCGTCCGGAAGTTCCCGCATTACCTCTAAAACATCCCCACATATAATTTTATTGACTTGGAGTTTTTTATCTTTTCTTACGTGTTCATACCGTATTGGTTTTGGCGCGGCACCGGTTTTAATTACGTCGATGACTATACCCTGAATATCGAATTCTCTATCTCTCTTTATAATAACTGGCTCCAAGCCCTTATTTGCCGGCTGTAGACGAACATACCCCTTTTCTCTGTAGAATTTCTTAAGTGTTGTGTTGTAGTTATCAACAAGCGCAACGACACGTTGACCATTTTCCGCAGTTTTCTGCTCTTTTACCAGAACTATGTCACCATCATTAATGTTCTCGTCTACCATACTATTACCGGTAACCTTTAGTGCAAAGAAATTACCTGACTTTGGCAGTTTCTCTTCGAGGACAGCTATTGTTTCTTTATCTTCAATCGCTTCCATTGGTTGGCCTGCAGATATTAATCCCAACAGGGGAACTTGGACCATTGGCTCACCCTCAAGTAAATCTATTGAGCGTGGCTGATTATCCTCGCGTTTTAAATACCCCTTTGCTTCAAGATTCTCTAAGTGTTCGGCTACAGTCCCAATAGAGGAGAGGCCGAAGTTTTCTGCGATCTCTTCAAGGGTGGGAGCATAACTATTCTCTTTGATGTACCCCCTAATAAAATCCAATATTTGTTTCTGTCTTTTTGTTAACATTTACACACAGTTTACTAATGGCTTATATTGAGTTTCGGGTTACTTTCGGGTATACTTTAATAGTACCAATTGGCAAAGTCTCATACAAGCCGATTGTGGAAAAGTCGAGAAGCAATATTTTAGAAATATGACAAGATTTAGTCGCACTCAAAAATTTACTAAGGAGAACATCGTCAAAGTTCCACAGGACAAGGCGATTGTCTATAAAATCAAGAACAGGAATGGTGAGAATCTATACACAGGCATCGCTGGCCGCGGTCGATCGCAGGAAAGACTGGTTGAACACAAGAGCATCAAGAAGGAAAAAATCCCTGAAGGTACGCGTTTCCAATATGCTCAAGTAAAGACAAAGGACCGCGCTCGTCAGATTGAGAAATCGATTATTAGAAAAGAACAACCAGAATTTAACGAAGAATACAAATAGGATGGCATACGAAGTAGATTACATACCAGTTGATGGCGGCGAAAAGAGCGGCGACGCTATCGTTTTACGTTTTGGCAACTTAAATGGTCAGCGAAGCGAACAAAGTATAGTAGTTATTGATGGCGGTTTTAAGGATTCCGGCGAATTACTCGTTGAACATATAGGGAAATACTACGGGACGGATCAGGTTGATCTCGTCATATCAACTCATCCCGACGAAGACCATATTTCCGGCTTATCAGTCGTCCTCGAGAAGTTGAAGGTTGGCGGTTTACTAATGCACAAGCCGTGGGATCATGCCGCCGACATAAAGAGTTTTTTTAAGAATAAGAGTATTACAGTTTCCGGCTTGGAAAAAAGAATTGAAAAATCCCTTCAATATGCAAGCGATCTTGAGGATTTAGCTACAAAGAAAAACATATCGGTTTTTGAACCATTCCAAGGTCTTAAACTTGGAGGGGAGTCGGTTCATGTTTTAGCTCCTTCAAGTGATTATTATGAAAGCTTGCTACCAAGTTTCCGATCTACTCCGCAACCAAAAGCGGAATTTGACATACTTACTCAATTAAGAAAACCTGCCGGGGAAGCCGTTAAGTGGATTCAGGATCATATTGGCATTGATTTACTTAATGACGACGATGATACAACCTCGCCAGAGAATAACTCCAGCACAATAATTTTGTTTACAGTTGACGATCATAAACTACTTTTTACTGGCGATGCTGGCAAAACTGCCCTCCTCAATGCGATTACTTATGCTAGTAGCTTGGGGATAAATCTCGCCGACCTCCGTTTTTTAGATGTGCCTCATCATGGAAGCAAGAGAAACCTTAATAGTAAAATTCTAAAGAGAATAAAGGGTGACACAGCTTTTGTGTCTGCTTCAAAAGATTCTAAAAAACATCCGGCGAGGAAAGTCACTAACGCCCTACAGAAACACGGGATGGCAGTATTCGTTACTCGCGGTGGTCCACTTCTCCATCACAATGGCGGCAGTGAGCGAGGATGGTTTAACGCTACTCCCGAACCCTTCCACGTCCTTGTTGAAGAATGATTATGAACGAACTTTTAGGAAAAATTACATCTTATAATCTTTTTAACTACCTATTACCGGGAATATTATTCGTAGTCATACTGGATAAGTTTACGAATTTCTCCTTTACTCAAGAAAATCTTGTAATCGGAGCATTCGTATACTACTTTGTGGGACTAATAATAAGCAGGTTTGGGTCGCTTATCGTTGAACCAGTCTTAAAGAAAGTATCCTTTATAAAGTTTGCCGAACACCAAGATTTTGTTTCTTCCTCAAGGCAAGACCCGAAAATTGAGACGCTTTTGGAAGCAAGTAATATGTATAGAACCTTCACGGCGATGTTTTTTCTCCTTCTGTTGTTCAAACTATATAATTTTCTTTCAATAGAGTTTCCTATACTCAACGAATCAAGCATATATACCCTCATTGCGTTACTTTTGGTAATGTTCTTATTCTCTTACAGGAAACAGACAGAGTATATTTCTAAGAGAGTTAAAGCTAATAATCAGTAGGGAGTTGCTGATCTCTAAATCGGCAAAGTTTTCATAATGCACGCACGGGAAGTTTCGTAAAGTTTCCAAAAAATGATCCCTTCAATGTTATTCAGGACAAGGCCGCCTAGCGTCGAGACAAGTTGAGTAAATTTATGAACTTTCGTTTAACACCACAATCTAATTCGAAGAAAACTGAGGAGGAGCTCAAAAAGATCAACGAATCTAACAAGGAGTCCATGGGGCTATCTAGGGGCATCTTCGCCTTGACTATGGTTATGCTTGCAATTGGAATTTTTCAGCTCATTTTTACCATTGCACCGGTTGAGGGCTCTGGATGGACTAAGGCCTTCTTCGCAATACTCTCGGTTACTGCGATTTTAATAATCGCTCGAATCGTAACGAAAGATCTTCTAAAATAATTCTATTAACCCCCCACAAAAAACATCCTTACATTCTCAAGAATGTAAGGATGTTTTTTAGGACGACTAGAGAAAAAGCGGAGTGGCATAGGAAAAATAAACTTCCGAGCGGGGGATTTTTCTAGATACTAGTTACTAGGTACTGATTCATCTGGTATAATGTAATCAAATGGAAGATTTTGTAGTTCAAGATTACGGTGCGGGAGAGGGGCTTTGGCTAATGGGGTGGCTTTTCACGATCGGTTTTCTCCACCTATCGTTTTGGAAAGGTGTACTTGCCTTAATCATCTGGCCCTATTACTTAGGCGCCAAGTTCGCAAAGCGCTTTAAGAAATAACTATCACAAAAACATCCTTATATTCTTAAGAATATAAGGATGTTTTTGATAACTTCGGTTTTAAAAAAAGAACGAGCCCGCTCCGGTCTTGCGACACGGAGCGGGTCGCTTGTGTCGTGCCGTTGCGGGCTCTACGAGGTGCTGTTCTGGGCGTGCTTCAACTCGTGCGCACGCACGCCGCCGAATTCCCATTGGCCGATTAGGACCACGTAGGTGAACGGGGGACTCTTGTGCCTGAAGCCACTGCCGTTCACCCTGACCACTTCGCCGGTCTTGTTGGCGAGGTGCATCATCCTGGATTCCTCGGGGTAGTAGACCACGGGGTCTCCCTTCTTATACATGGGCGCCGCTATCACCGTTGTCTCCCTTCGTGCTGTGACTGTGTGAGCCTACGTGATGCTGATTCCGGGGCCGTGTGTCTTCGGAGTCGAGAGGAAAGGTCCGTAGTTCTCGCAGACGGTATCGAATCCGTATCCGCGAGACTGGAATTCCTCAAGCACTTTCGGCAGGGCTGTCTGCCAGATCGATCCCCACGTGTCGTGCGCGAGGATGTTCCGACCCGGTGTCGCGCGGACAGTCTGACGAAGGATGCCCGAGGATGACTGGAGATTGACGTCCAGGGAGTTGAAGCTCCACATGACCATCGCGAACCCTGCCTCGTTGATGACGCGTTCTACACGCGCGCTTCTTGCGCCGTACGGTGGCCTAACGCACGTGGCGAGTACTCCAGTCGCCCTGTAGATAGCGGCCTGTGCGTTCAGAATCGATGCCTCGATCCTGGCGTCGCTCATCTCGGTGAACGGATTGTGGCTATATCCGTGAATCTGGATCGAGTGACCGCGCTCAACGATCTCTCGAGCGATCTCGGGATATTTATCAACCCTCCATCCGACCACGAAGAACGTCGCCTTCACGCCGTATGCGTCGAGGACGTCTAGGACGACCGGCGTCCAACGAGGATGAGGTCCATCGTCGAACGTGAATCCGATGGCATCCGGCGCCGGATGTCCGCTCTCGCCGGCATCAGCGGGCCGAACGCAGAACGCAAAGACGACTACGGAGACCACGAGCACTCCCCAGATCTTGCGCCGATAGGCGGTGTGCCTGTATTTCATTTCCCACTCCTGTTAGGTTGTCGAAGGACAGAAGAACTAGTTGACTGAATATATAAAAAATGGCAGATTTTTTCAAGTTTTGACTCAATCGCTGGCGGTTTTGCTTTTTCCACAATCTACTTGAAATCTTGGGATTGACCTGTATAGTTTCTTTATGAATAAAAAACTAATAGTTATAGCGGGGTTAGCAGTTTTTCTGGCGGCTGGATCGTCCGTCGCTTATGCAACTCACGCGTGGGGAAAATATCACTGGAATCTTTCCACAGAGGACACGTTAGCGAATCCTTTGAAGCTTGGAGATAATCTCACAACAGCGAATTGGGAAAGCAGTTTGGCTGGAGCTTCTGACGACTGGAACGATTCTGTTTTGAAGAATCAGATTGTAGGCGGGACTTCTCCTGATTGCGATCCGACTTTGGGACAGGTTGAGGTTTGTAACGATGCGTATGGAGAAAATGGCTGGCTTGGTATCGCACAGATTTGGGTGTATCGCGGGAGGGACGGGCACATTGCGCAGGGCGTTGTGAAAGTGAACGACACATACTTTAATTGGCCCGCATATAACTCCAGTGCTTGGAGAAACCTTGTGGTTTGTCAGGAAGTCGGACATACGTTTGGGCTTGACCACCAAGACGAGATTTTCTCAAACGCGAACTTAGGTACGTGCATGGATTATACGAACGACCCTGACGGAACAATTTTGGGCCAGCTTGATAACCAGCACCCGAATTTGCACGACTATGAAATGATGGAGACTATCTACGCTCACGTTAACTCGACATCGAGCGGCCCCGGGAACGGGAATGGAAACGGCGGTGGAAACGGAAAGAAACCGACTGGCGTAGGAGCGGATATTAATCTAAATGATCCATCTGCGTGGGGGCAGGCGATTAAGCAGGACGGGGAGGGAAATGATTCTCTTTACAGAAGGGACCTCGGAAACGGACTCGTGCTAATAACGCACGTTATTTGGGAGGAGAGCGTCAATTAAGGGCTCGCTCACATTTATTCTCCAGAACCAGAATATTTCTCTTCCAGCGAGAAAAATTTCTTCTCGCTCGGATTGTTGGCTCCGTTGGAGACCAAGCCCAACAATCCTGTGCGATGTTCTGTGAGAACAAATACTCGCTCGCTTTATTTACTCCACAAGTCTTAGATGAGAGAATGTGGGCTCGTGTTGTTTCTAAATGTAGCTACTGCGTAGCTCATATATTATTTTGCGTGGTATTATTTTGATATGCACTACATTTGCACTGGGGAAGATAAAGGGGTTTCCGAGACACCGGGAGTATGTCAGGGGGAAAATTGTTCAAAGAAAGGTCAGCCACTTTTGCCATGTGACTGTACGGACAACAACCACTATGGCCGTCAGGCGACCGTGGAAGAAGAGAAGAACAATATCTCGGGTACTGAAAGCTAGAACTGCCGGCGTGGTATTATTTTGGTAATGAAAAAACGGCTTTTTGTTTCGATACCTCTGCCTGATGATTTGCAAGACGATTTGGCAGGGGCGATGGAGAAAGTTCAGATTCCTGGCGTGAAATGGACGAGTCATGAAAATTTGCACATCACACTCCACTTTATTGGATATCTTGAAGAGGACTTAATGAAAGCTCTGGAGGAAGAGATTGAGAGTATTGTTTCCGGTACAAAGCCGGTGAAGCTGAAGTTTGAGAAAATTATTATCGGGCCGCCGAATAGAAACCCAAGCATGGTCTGGGCGATGTTCGAGGACATCGGTGGGGGATTTAAGGAATTAGCCACAAATTTAGCGGCTTCACTTAGTGAGTTTGGAGATGGCGATACGAAGGAGCCGATTCCGCATGTTACACTCGCGCGTTTTGACACACCAAGTATTGCCGAGTCCATAAACTTAAAAGTGTTAGATCCAGGAGAGAGTCCAGAGTTTGGCGTCTCGTGCGTAGAGCTTATGGAATCACAGCTTTCTAAACTCGGCCCTATGTATACCGTGATTCGGTCATATGCATTATGAAGATAACTGTAATTGTTAAGCCGAGGGCGAAAGTACAGCAGATTGTAAAAAATGCGGGTGGGGAGTATCTTGTTAGCGTTATTTCGCCCGCGCACGAGGGTAAAGCGAACGAAGAAGTTATCGGGAATGTCGCCAAATACTTTAAAGTCGCTAGAAGTAGAGTTAGAATCGTATCTGGGCTTAAATCTAAGAAGAAAATTTTGGAAATCCTATGAGCGATAAGAAATATAAAAGGGGAGTGACGGTTGGTGCCTTTGATTTGTGCCACGCCGGGCATATTTTGATGCTTAAGGAGTGCAAAGAAATTTGCGATTACCTTATTGTCGGACTGCAGGATGACCCAAGCGTCGACAGAGATTATAGAATCAAGGAAAAAGGTGGACAGGTTAAGAATAAGCCGGTGATGTCGCTTGAAGAGAGAAAAATCATTTTGGAGGGCGTAAGGTACATAGACGAGATTTTTACTTATACGACAGAAGCGGATCTTTACGAGAAACTGAAGAATTTAAAATACGATGTAAGAATTATAGGAGCGGACTGGGAAGGAAAGAAATATACCGGGTGGGATTTACCGCATACACCTTACTTCAACACGCGCGACCACGGATTCTCTACGACGGAGTTAAGAAATAGAGTTTACGAAGAGGAGAAGGCTAAAAGAGAACCCGCCGCATAGTTTTTCTTAAGAAATTCTGCGCCTCGAGGTATAATGTTTGTATGCCTCTTTTAGTCACTTCTAATTTGCTTGCAGTAATCTTGCTTGTTATCCTCGGACTCTCCGGTTTGGTTTCAACATTCAGGTGGGTCGGTGTTACTTACACTCATCGCAGGAGAATCGCAGTATTCAAACTTCCTTCCGATAAAGTAAAGGATTTAAAAAGCGTTTTAAATTCGGTGGGCGGTCAGTTTACGCTCGAGGTCGCAGTGAGCCAGCTTGGCAAGGCCAAGTCGTTTTACCTGACTTTGCCCGTGAAAAGAGCCAAAGAAGTCGCCGCGAAATTTGACGCAGAGAAGGCAGAAGATTACGAACTTTATTATCCCGGCGGTGCGGTGGTTGGCGCGTACGCGGTTCACGAGGGTTCGCCTCTCAAATTTAATATTAATGCGATTGATTTTAGCGAGATAAACGAAATCGGCGAGGGGGCGGTTGTGCAAGTTGTTGTGAGCAAAAAGACGAGAAAGGGCTTTGTGGTTAATTTGCGAACGTTGATTTCGGCCCCATCCTCATATCAAGCCAAAGAAATTTTCTCTCGTATCAAAACATCTCTTCCTGGAGCAAAACTAAGGGAGGTTAAAAGCGGAGAATTTGTAGATAGCGTAAATAAAAGGCTTTTCGACGACAAGGAGGCGGTTACATTGTCTTTGTAGTTGTCTATTGAGATTTGTCTCTGTACAATAAAGCTGGCCGCCGTTAACGGGCACTCACTTTAACACCAAGTTACGAGATGCACCAATGGCGGCCACTGGGTTTATAAAAGCAATTGGCATGGCTCTAAAAATCGAAGAAAATGTATCGCTAAAGACATATTCCACGATGCGAGTCGGCGGAGTTGCCAAATATCTGGCTCGTGTGAGTTTGAAGAATGATCTTGTGGAGGCGGCGGAGTTTGCCAAAGATAAAGGTTTGTCTATTTTTATTCTAGGTCGCGGCGCGAACGTAATGTTTAAAGATAGCGGTTTTGACGGGCTCGTTATTGTTAATGACATTCGGGGATTTGAAGTTATCGAGGAAAACGATGAAGGCGCGACTATAAAAATTGGAGCCGGTGAGGATTGGGACAAAACAGTTTTAAAAACAGTTGAAATGGGACTCTCCGGGATGGAAGCATTGAGTTTGATACCCGGGACTGTCGGCGCGGCGCCTGTTATGAATATTGGTGCTTACGGGCAAGAAGTCGCGGAGATTATTGAGAGCGTCACTGCCTACGACTTGAGGGAAAACAAGTTTGCTGTATTAGGGAAAGAGAACGGTGGGTTTCAATATCGGGCAAGCCGTTTTAGCGGGGAGGATAAAGGCAGGTTTATCATTGCCGATGTTACATTTAAATTTCATCGCAACAGGATGAAGCCGCCGTTCTACAGGGATGTCGAGAAATATTTCGAAGACAATGGAGTTACTGATTATTCTCCGCAAGCCGTAAGAGATGCCGTGATTTATATCCGCACAAATAAATTGCCCGATCCTAATAAAATCGCGACGAATGGCTCGTTTTTCAAAAATCCGGTTATAGGCAAAGAGAAATGGGAAGAATTAGTTAAGAAATTTCCAGAACTGGATACAGCGGAACCGCAGTGGCCGCAGAAGCCGCGCTGGTTTTTAGATAACGGCACTGTGAAAATCGCCGCCGCGAGATTAATTGAGTTAGCGGGGCTCGAAGGATACGAGGAGGGCGGCGTTTCGCTCTGGCCCACACAGCACCTTACTGTCGTTAACAAGGATGCAAAATCCGCTGGGGATGTGCTGGCATTTAAGGATAAGATCAAGGCCGGAGTGAAGGAAAAATTCGGCATAGACTTGGAAGAGGAGGTGCAAGTCGTGGGCTAAATTATCTTTGCAATTGATTTTGAGAAACGTATAATACCCTTGCTATGCAGATCGATATTGAAGCAACAAACCTTGAATTAACCCCTCCTCTCAAGGAATACATTGAGGAGAAGATCGGGAAACTCGATAAATTTCTAAAACGGTTTGAGGACGGAAGTGTGCATGCCCGCGTGGAAATTGCCAGAACCACAAAACACCATCGCCAGGGTGATGTTTATCACGCGGAGGCCAATCTTCGTTTTCCGGGCGGTATGATCCGAGCAGAGCATGAAGGGGAAGACATTCGCGTTGCCGTGAACGAAGTAAAGGAAAAGCTCGAGCGCGAGTTAGAAAAATTTAAACCTTCACATTAACTATGGCTCTATCCGGCTTGAAAAAGCGCCTTAAACTGGGTGGCGGTAAGCTTCCTAGTGAAATAAAACTTATAAATGAGATTGAGAGTGAACTTAAACCTCTTAGCGATGCTGATTTAAAGAATGAAAGCGTAAAACTCCGAGACCTTTTGCGTGGTGGGGAGAATTTGGATAAAAGTCTGCCTCGTGCTTTCGCGCTTATCAGGGAAGTATCGAGAAGAACTCTCGGGCAGAGGCACTACGATGTTCAACTTTGGGGAGGCGTTGTGCTTCATAAAGGAGGGATAGCTGAGATGAAAACGGGTGAAGGAAAGACTCTTGCCTCGACTGCGCCTATATATTTGAATGCTCTCCCCGGAGAAGGCGTGCACGTTGTGACAGTGAACGAGTATTTGGCAAAACGTGACACTGTATGGATGGGAGAGATTTATAATTTTCTGGGCCTCTCTGTCTCGTGCCTTATCCACGATGGCGCGTTTGCGTATGACCCCGAGTGGAAAATGTCAGAAGAGGAGAGGAAGAAAGCTGACGAAGAGCGTGATATTAAAGGTTCTTTCGAGATTAAAGAAGATTTTCTTAGGCCGATTTCGAGGCGCGAAGCGTACGCGGCGGATATAACGTACGGAACAAACCATGAATTTGGTTTTGATTACCTCCGCGACAACCTTGCGCAGGATAAAAGTTTGCAAGTCCAGCGAGGGCTAAACTACGCGATAATCGACGAGGTTGACTCAATCTTAATTGATGAAGCGCGCACACCGCTTATTATTTCTTCTCCGGATAGGGGATCGGCGGATTATTATAAAGTTTTTACGCGCGCAGTAGAAAGATTAGAAAAAGATGCGGATTATATTGTCGATGAAAAATTGAAGGCCGTAGAAATTCTAGAACCCGGAATCGATAAAGTTGAGAAAGCCACCAGCATCACCGACCTCTATTCTGTCGAGAATCTGCGGTTAGCTCACTACTTAGAGGCAAGCTTGAAAGCGAAAGCGTTATTTGAGAAAGACAGGGAGTATGTCGTCAAAGACGGAGAGATAATTATAGTTGACCAATTCACCGGGAGGTTAATGTATGGCAGGAGATATTCTGCGGGTTTGCATCAAGCGCTTGAAGCTAAAGAGGGCATAAAAGTAAACGAGGAATCCAAAACTGTTGCGCAGGTATCAATTCAAAACTACTTCAGGTTGTATAAGAAAATCGCCGGTATGACTGGCACGGCCAAAACTTCTGCAGAAGAATTTTTCAAGGTTTACGGAATAGAAGTCACGGAAATTCCGACAAACGAACCGGTTGCAAGGGAAGATATGTCCGATGCCATTTTTAAAACTCTCGAGGATAAGTACAAAGCCATAATAGAGGACGTGCGTAAGAGAAACGAAGCAGGACAGCCGGTTCTCCTCGGTACAGTTTCCATAGATAAAAACGAAATGTTGTCTCGGATGCTCGGGGACGCTGGCATAACACACGAAGTTTTAAATGCTAAGCATAACGAGCACGAAGGTTCTGTAATCGCTCAGGCTGGCAGACCCAACGCAGTTACTGTTGCGACTAACTTGGCTGGAAGGGGAGTCGACATAATTTTGGGAGGAAATCCCGGAAGCCCTGAGGGCGCGGCTAAAGTGCGCGAGGCAGGAGGGCTTCATGTTATCGGCACCGAACGGCACGAAGCGAGGAGAATTGATAACCAGTTGAGGGGTCGTGCTGGGCGACAAGGTGACCCCGGATCATCGCAGTTCTTCCTTTCGATGGAAGATGACTTAATGCGAATATTCGGCGGCGACAGGGTTAAGGGGATGATGGACAGGCTGCCAGAAGGAACGCCAATCGAAAATAAAATGGTGTCTAAAGCTATTTCGTCTGCTCAATCGAGAGTGGAAGGATTTAACTTCGATGCGAGAAAACACCTCTTGGAATACGACGACATATTAAACAAACAAAGAACGGTTTTTTACAGAAAGCGCCAGGAAGTAATGGATGCCGTAAACAGCGAAGGGGACAAATTCATAAAGAATCCTGAGAAAATTCGCGAGATTGTTTCGGAGTCAGTCGGTAATGCTTTATCTCAGCTAGAGTCGGGGAGCATTAAAACGGAGGATTTGCATAAAATATTTGAACAGGCCGGAATACCGCACGAGATAGCGGAGAAGGCCGATGTTTCTGAAATTCGCAAATTTACTGAAGAGAAAATTAAGAATTTAAGCGATATGCTACTCAAAGCTCTCGGCACACAGTTTTTAGCGGTCTTGAATATGCTATGGATGAACCACTTGGAGGATATAGAAGCGATTATGGAGTCTGTTCGGATAAGGGCGTATGGTCAGCGAGATCCGCTCGTAGAATATAGGAGAGAGAGTAAAATTTTCTTTGACAGGATAGAAGTTCACTTTAACGAGTGGGTGTTTGGCAACGTGTTTCGTGTACGTGAACTTACAAAAGAAGAAGCCGATGATAGACGCAAGTCCATAGAAAGAAGCAGTCCGAAGTTTAAAGATGTAGGGAGAAACGATCCGTGTCCATGCGGGAGCGGGAAGAAATACAAAAAGTGTCATGGAGCCTGATATGGATAACCTAGAGCAAAGAGTCCGAAAAATCGAAGAAAGAAATAAAAAGGTTGAGGCCGATAAGTCTTGGGAAAAAAGCTGGACTAGGCGCGGATTATTGGCAGTTTTTACTTATATATCAATCGGAGCGTATTTATCGGCTATAAACATACAAAACCCCTGGATTAATGCTGTAGTGCCGGCCGTAGCGTTTATGCTGTCTACTCTTACGATGCCGTGGTTCAAAAGGTTGTGGCTCCAACGCACAAAGAGAATAAAGTATAGCCAAGATGAAACAAATAACTAAAAGACTAGAATTAGGTCAGGACTTAAGGGAAGAAATTGAGAAACTCGTAAAAGAGAACGACGTTAAGGCCGGTGTTCTGTTGTCGGTCGTTGGAAGCTTGGGTAGTGCAAATCTTAGGATGGCTGGCGGGAAAGATAAAAAGAATTGGGATGAAGACCTCGAAATTGTATCTGGAACCGGCACCGTGTCTGTAAATGACTGTCATATACACATCTCGGTTTCAGATAACGATGGAAAAGTATTTGGGGGACACTTAAGTAACGGGTGTATAGTGAGAACCACCGCTGAGGTGGTTATATTAGTTTTCGATGATGTTGAATATGTCCGCAAGCCGGATGATACAACCGGTTATGATGAACTTGAGATAGTCTAAATGTAGAGAACCCCACGGGGATGGGGTTCTCCGTGGGGCATGTCCTGCTGTGATACGCATCAGAGGTGGTTGTAGATCCATTCCCTGATCTTGGCTCGGAACCAGCTCAAGTCCCGTTCGTCTTCGGGGAGTTCACTGGCTTCTCTTTCGAGCATCTCCTTGAGATGCTTCCTTCTCGCGAGTTTCAGGGCGCGTTCCGTCTCCTGCCACTGTTCAGGCGTAAGGCCCTTCATCTCGTGCGCCTTCTTGATACGCATCACGATGTAGATGGTCGTGAAGATCGCCGTGAACGCACCAGCGGTAACCACGAACTTCTTCTTCCGGCTCATATCACTCTCCTTGTTGTCAAAGATACCAGCATATTAACACAAAAAGTCTTGAAGTCGAGTGTTATACTTTTACTATGGGATACCCGTTCTGGAAGAGAGCTATTGATGTTACTTGTGCATCCGTCGGGCTTTTTATTGTTGTGCCAGTTACGCCAATCATTGCGCTTGCTATAGTAACTGACAGCAGAGGTAGCGTTTTTGTTAAACTCGAAAGAATTAGCGAGGGAAGGATTATTTATGTTTATAAATTTCGCTCGATGGTGCACGACGCTAAAGACAGGAAGAAAGAGCTACTTCACTTGAATGAAAGAAACGACGGCCCGTTCTTCAAAATTAGAAAAGACCCTCGCGTGACGAGAGTCGGGCGCGTTTTAAGAAGACTAAGAATAGATGAACTGCCTCAGCTAGTTAATGTATTGAAAGGTGAGCTTGCGCTTGTTGGTCCGCGTCCTCATGAACCCCATGAGGTTGAGCAATACCCAGACGAGTACAAGTCTATAATAGAATTTCGCGCTGGTGCGACTGGTCATTCGCAAGTAAATGGTGCATCGAGTCTCCCGTTCTTAAAAGAGCTCGAGCTCGACAAGCATTACATTGATAATATGTCGCCAATGTTTGATGCCAGAATTATAGGGAAGACGATGGCAATATTGTTTTTCGACCCCACCGCCGTATGATTGGGATAGAATAGGGGATCAAGCTAATGAGTAACTTATCAAAAAAAAACATCAATGCCGTACTCCACGACATTAAACATCCCAAAAAGGGACCGAGAGCCATTAAAGAAATTTCTCGAGGACGCCCAATAGATAAAAGTAAACCGCAGGTAAAGCTTACTCTGGTTTGGGTGGCCATCTGCGCTGTTATCGTTCTTAGCGGGTACGGCCTTTATGTATCCGGAGTCACTTCGACTATCGCAGAATCAATGAGGGGCTGGGGTAATGATAGGTGGGATAGCGCTTCGGGTGACCCACTCTTATCGTCAGATGCCGTTCTCAAATTGCCGAAGTTCTTCGGGGATATTAAAAACGTAGTAACTGCCATCCGTGAGATTAGCGGTAGCGTACGAGATTTGAACAGTCGTGGACTTGTGCTCGTTATGAGCGGGACGGGCGGCGACGAGTTTCTCGACATTCTCAAACGTATCCATCGCAATTTAGCGATTTTGAATAACATCGGTTTTGACGTTGGCGGCCAGATTCCGACATTTATTTCTAAGCAGAACAGTGACGTGGGCAATTTTCTTTCTGACGCTAAGGAGTTGGAAAGAGGGCTCGGAGCTATCATCGGTTTTCTGGATGTTCCAGAAGACAGGCGCGTTATTCTTTTCTTCCAGAACCATTCGGAGATCAGGCCGACCGGAGGATTTATAGGGAGTTACGGAGAGGTTGTACTAGGGAAGGGAAGCGTTAAAAGCATCAAAGTTGATGATATTTATACGCCTGACAGAGATTCTCTGTACAAGATTGTTCCACCGAAACAACTGCAGAGCATTACGGCGGGTTGGGGGGCAAGGGATGCTAATTGGTTTTTCGACTTCCCAACTTCAGCGGAAAAAGTTCTTGAGTTACTGGAAGCGTCAGAGATGTATGTTAATGACGGAGTGAAATTCGATGGCGCTGTGGCTTTGAATGCTAATGTCGTTAGCGACATCCTGCGAATTATCGGTCCAATATATGTGCCGGAGTATGACGTTACTCTCACGAGCGAGAATTTCTTGTTTGCAGTTCGCGATGAGGTAGAGGCGGCGAGGAGCGCGAACCCAAAGGAGAACCCCAAACAAATACTTGCGCTTATAGCGCCGACCATAATAGAGCGAGTTCAAGCGCTTAATGACGATGCCAAAGCGGATCTCGTAGTTTCGCTTATGAATCGTGCTTTTAACAAAGATCTTCAAGTTTACTTTAGGGACTCTGAACTACAGGAGTTTGTGGCCGGCACGCCATTCTCGGGAAGTGTTTATGAATTCCCGGGGGTATTTAATGGCGACTACCTTGCTGTCGTTGACTCGAACATTGCCGGCGGCAAGACGGATATTTTTGTTGAGCAATCTATAACTCTTGATTCGGAAATTACTAGTGACAGCAAAGTAAAAGATAGCCTGATTATTGAAAGGCAACACGCCGGCGACAATGAGGAAGAGGAGCTGTATCGTAAAGTTAATCAAAATTTCATTAAGATTTTCACGCCTCCCGATACAGTGTTGGGTAGCGCAGTCGGAATTACTCCGAAAACAGTTGTGCCAAGAGTGGATTACGGAAGTGACTACTCCGTGGATCCTGTGCTTTCTGCCATTGAGTCTACGCTGACTGCATTTGATGAATTAGATCTGGAGAGCTATGTCGAGTCCGGCAAGAAAGTATTCGCGGGCTGGTTTAGTACCTCTCCCGGCGAGACGCGCAAACTTGAACTTACTTACGAGAGAGGAGGTCTCTTTGTGGGAAACGGGGCAAAATATCAATTCGTATTCGATAAGCAATCTGGCGTGAAGTCCTCCCTTAATTACAAAGTAACTGCTCCAGACGGCTATCTGTGGCGAGAGAATGGGAGCAACGTATTCTCTTATAGCGGTAATTCAATCCCAGCTAGACTTGTGTTAAACTTGACCCTCGTTAACCAGGAATGAGGAATCAAGAACTAGGAATCAGGAATTTTGTTATCATCGCTCACATCGATCACGGCAAAAGCACGCTCGCCGATCGTTTTTTGGAATTGACCGGGACGGTTCCTCCTCGAGAAATGCACGCGCAGTATTTAGATAGTTTGGAGCTTGAGAGAGAGCGCGGTATTACGATAAAAATGGCTCCTGTCAGAATGAAACACAAAGGGGTGATGCTGAACCTAATCGACACTCCCGGCCATAGTGATTTTTCATATGAGGTCTCGCGTGCACTCGGAGCGGTTGAGGGAGCCATTTTGTTGGTTGATGCAACGCAGGGGATACAGGCTCAAACTTTGGCTAACTTAGATTCCGCTCGTCGCGCAGGTTTAAAAATATTAGGTGCGCTTAATAAGGTGGATATGAATCCGCCCGGCCTAGACGAGCTCACAATAGAATTATCGGAACTGTTGGGCGTTGAAACAGACGAGATACATAGAGTATCGGCGAAGACAGGGGACGGAGTCGAGAAACTATTGGATGCAGTGGTTCGTGAAGTCCCAGAGCCAAAAATAAGCGGTACCAAGTCCGCTTTAATATTCAGTTCCGTCTACGATGATCATAAGGGCATCATTGCTTTCGTTAGGGTTTTCGGCGGCAGTTTTGTCGCAGAAGAAAATACATCGCTCAAAGGCACGAGAGAAAAATTTAAGATTAAAGAGGTCGGCTGTTTCGCTCCGGCGTTTAAAGCTCAAAGTGAACTTACGCAGGGCGAGATAGGATACATAGCAACGGGGATAAAAAACCCGGACGCTATCAAGATCGGAGACACAATAGGAGAGCAAGCGCTTCCGGGATTTAAAGTTCCAAACCCCGTTGTCTTTGTGTCCGTGTATCCGAGCGACGCTGGTGAATATGAGAATTTAAAACTTGCTTTAAATAAACTTCACCTCAACGATTCTTCTTTAGATTTCTCTCCGGATTTTAGCACTGTGCTGGGGCGAGGATTTAAATGCGGTTTTTTGGGAAGACTACACTTTGAAATTACTATCGGACGATTAGAACAAGAGTTCGATTTATCTGTAGTAAGTAGTTTTCCGTCTGTGGCATATGAAGTTGAATTGCGAAATGGACAGAAAGTTACAATTCAAAATCCTCGTGATTTCCCAGAAGATTATACGAGAGTTTGGGAGCCGTACGTAAAATTGCATATTCTTGTGCCGCAGAGAGTTCTTGGGCAGGTTATTGAACTCAAGAATGTATTCAGGCTTGGAGAAATAACAACGGAAATAGCCGGATCATATTTAAGACTTGAAACAGAGATGCCGCTCGCTGACTTGATATTGGATTTCGATGACCGACTGAAGTCGGTTTCAGAAGGATTCGCATCGTTCAGTTATGAGTTTAGTGGTTATAAAGAAACGGCGGTTAAGAAACTCGACATAATCCTTGCTGGGGAGCTTGTGCCGGGTCTTTCGCGGATTATTCCGCAGAACGAGGTGGAATACGAGGGAAGAAAGATGGCCACGAAGCTCAAAGACCTCCTCCCCCGTAAACAGTTTGCTCAAGCCATCCAAGCGGCTGTTGGTGGTAAAATTGTCGCGAGAGAGACCATTACGCCGCTTCGTAAGAACGTGACGGGCCACTTGTACGGTGGGGATCGTACTAGAAAAGATAAATTGCTTCAGAAACAGAAAAGAGGGAAAAAAAGACTGCAAGAAACAGGCCGCGCGGAGGTTCCAATCGAGGTTTTTAGGGAATTGTTGAAAAGGTGATGCTCCGTTACACTTAGAGGGAATTCCGCTATGAAGAGAGTAATCTACATAATTTTTATAGTCGTTTTTGTGGCTATAGCCTTCGAAGTATACAAAGTCGACTCCCAAAGGCGTGAATTAGAAAGAGAGATGGCTACCTTGGTTAATGAGATAGAGCTTGTTGAGGGGGATAATAGCAACATAACGGAGAAGATTGAGTTTTTCTCTGAGGCAAGGAATCTTGAAAAGGAATTGAGGGCTAGGTTTAATTACAGGTTGCCGTTCGAGAAACTTATCATCGTCATTCCAGAGGAGTAGCTCGTATTCTCTCACAAAAACAGCTGCTTCAGTCGTAAGAAATAGATAGTCGTTTCGTCTACGGAAAATACAGAACTCGTCCCGCCAAAGCGGGACTCAAACACCTGCATTTTCCTACAAAACTTCTTTATTTCTTGTACTCCTTCCGCAAGTTTCAGATGAGAGAATGCTCGCTACCGTTATTCGCGAATGTGACTTGCCTGTCGTCAAGTTCTAGATGGTATAATCATGTAGGATGCGGGATTAGTACAGTGGTAGTATGCGACCTTCCCAAGGTCGAGACGCGAGTTCGATTCTCGTATCCCGCTCAGAACTAACATGAGATTTCTGAAAAATAATATAAGAGACATATTTTACGGAGCTAATGACGGCATTGTTACCACGTTTGCTATTGTGACCGGTGCAATCGGGGCGTCATTGAGTCACAACATAATACTTGTACTCGGCTTTGCCAGCTTGATAGCAGACGGGTTTTCGATGGCTGCAAGTAATTACCTTGGGACGCGTTCAGAAAGAGAGATTGCGCACATGAACGGCGATAAACATTCAGGGTCTTTGTATAAACCAGCCGCGTTCACATTTGTAAGTTTCATAGCGGCTGGGTCATTGCCGTTACTACCTTTTGTTTTTGGAAACGGAGGGTTCGTAATAGCAGCTATCGCTACCGGCCTCACGCTATTTTTGATCGGTGCGGTTCTTGGGCACTTAGTATTACACAGGGGGTGGCTCGCATGGGGTTTTGAGATGTTGTTAATCGGTGGGATAGCGTCAGGCATCGCGTTCGCTATAGGTCGGTTAGTAGGACACTTCATAAGTGCGTAACATACTTAGAAAAATTGTTGATAAGGAAGATTGGATATTGCGGATCGCAGTGTCGTTTACTATTCTTTGGGCTGGAGTTAGGGGAATGCTGAATCCTACGGACTGGGTAGGGTTTGTCCCTGATTTGGTTCAGGATTTTATTGACCCAGAGATTTTCTTAGTGGCACACGGTTTTATCTGGATGTTTGTAGCGGCAGGACTCCTGGCTGGTTTTTGGAGACCGTTTCTCTCATTTGTCGCATTCGCCGGACTTCTAGCAATATTGATATTTAACGGGATAAACGATATAACTTTCAGGGATGTCGGCTTGGCGCTCGTTGCGCTTGTACTGTTTGCGAGAGAGTCCACGTAGTCGCCACCTTAGCTCAGCTGGCAGAGCAATGCTTTCGTAAAGCAGAGGTCCCGAGTTCGAATCTCGGAGGTGGCTCACGGTGAAGATTTGTGGCAATGGGTAATCTTGAGGACACTATCTTATATTGGTTAACGCTTTATAAAGTACCCACAACTTTTGTTGGCTCTTTCTTTTTTGGAGAAACAGTAATTTTGACTGCGGCTGTTCTTACTTTTAAACTCGGTTGGTCGATAACAGCAATTTGTGCGGCTGCGTTTTTGGGTACAATCACCTCAGATTTTATATGGTACGGTCTTGGCAAAAAAATCTTGAAGCGTTCAGAAGCACGAAATTCCGGTCTTTACATAAAATATAAGAAACATTTCGATACAGTTAATAGAATGGTGCCGTCAAAAAGGCCGTTTATGGTGCTCCTTTATTTCAAGTTTCTATACGGTACAAGGATCGTGACACTGTTGTACCTTTCTATGCACAAAATTAGTTTGAAGAAGTTAGTGATCTTTGAGACAATAGGAACTGCGCTTTGGCTCACTACTCTTATGATTATTGCATTCCTGTCTACTGCTGGAGTTTACAGCGCGATTCGCACTTTTCATGAATACACTCTGATATTAACTGCGATCGTGGTCGCTCTCATCATTACAAAGATATTCTCCGTATGGATTACAAAAAGGACAGAGAAAGAGTAACTGCAATAGTCCCCGCGTATAACGAAGCAGATCGTATCGGCGGCGTGCTTTCGGTTTTAACCGGTTATGGCTTCGGGGAAATAATAGTGGTCGTCGACGACGGATCAACAGATGACATAGCCGAAGTTGTGTCTAAGTATGACGTCAGGTATTTAAATATAGGAGCGAATGGCGGCAAGGGGAGGGCGATGGATGCTGCAGTAAAAGAAGCGAAGAACGACCTGATATTTTTCTGTGATGCAGATGTAAAAAATTTAACACACGACATTATAGATGAAATAGTGCTCCCTGTTATAAACGAGAAAGTCGAGATGTTTATAGGGATGAGGAGTAGGGCTATTTATGCTTTGACGTGGATTTTAGTTTTTATTTCATTGCTTGGTGGTGAAAGAGCGCTGACAAAAAAACTGTGGCTTGAGTTACCTTCGTGGTATAAGTACAAATTTAGAATCGAGGAAGGACTCAATTTCTATGCGAAATACTATGGGAAGGGGCTGGCGTACAAAGTTTTTCCAGGTCTTACGCAGGTTATAAAAGAAAAAAAATATGGTTTTTGGAAGGGTACCAAAAGACGTTTCTCTATGGTCTGGGATGTAGTGTACGCAGCGATGAAGGCTGAAATGACCGAAGTCCCGTACGATGTTGGGCGCAAAAGAGCGCTGTATGCGCGACTTGTTGGGGGTATTCTGTCTACCGCGTTTGGTGCTCTTGTTGTATACGCGGCCTACGTCGGTCCGCTAAGATTCATACTGAACGCGTTCGGAGCCGAGCTTATCGAGGATCCGAATGCGTTTTTCGTTCACTTCTTGGTGAGAAATACAGCTCGTATTTCTGTAGGAACACTTACGCTTGTGGGCGTCCTCATTGTTGTGCTTAACTTCTTTACGACGCTAGTAAGGATCGAAAAACTAAGAGAGTTATCACATATTAGAGCTGTTGCTCGGAGAAAAGTTAAAGCTTAGAATTAGGTCTCATGCAAGAAAAGGAAGTCATTAATTTGGAAGAGCTGACTCGCCGCTTAGGCGAGAGGCTTTGACGTAGATAACAAACGCACAAAGCTAAAAGAACTGGAGGCGCAGATTGGTGATCCAGACATGTGGAAGACTGACCGTTTTCGTGCGGAGGAAATTGCTAAAGAGGCTGGAGTTCTTCGTGAACTTCTAAGAGATTTTGGCGCAATTAACTCTAAAGAGGACCTTGATGCTGTTGAGAAGAAGGCGGTTATGACCGGAAAGTACGATGTCGGGTCCGCGATAATTTCTGTATTTCCTGGTGCGGGAGGTGATGATGCTAGTGATTGGTCTAAAATGCTTTTGGAAATGTATATGAAGTACGGCAAGATTCGTGGCTGGAAAGTTAAAGAGATTGATGAAAATACGATAGAAATTAACGGGCAATACGCGTTCGGATTTCTTAAGAACGAGGCGGGCGTGCACAGGTTAGTTAGAATTTCTCCTTTCGATGCTAAAAAACTTCGTCATACATCTTTTGCTCTTGTGGAGGTATTGCCGGAGATACGCAAAGTAGATGAGGAAAAAGTTCAGCTCTCAGAGAAAGATTTAAAGATTGAATTCTCGCGCTCGTCTGGTCCCGGAGGGCAGAATGTTAACAAAGTCGAAACCGCTGTCAGAATTGTACACATTCCAACTGGTATTTCTGCGTCATCCCAAGCAGAACGCTCGCAGGCTCAGAACAGAGAGCGAGCAATGAGGCTTCTTAAAACTAGAATCGTTCGGTTAATGGAAGAAAATCAGGCGGAAGAAGTTTCACAATTAAGATCTAAAGCTGAACCGGAGTGGGGGAGTCAAATTAGATCATATGTCCTCCATCCATATAAGATGGTTAAAGATCACAGAACCAATATTGAAACTTCTGATGTCGAAGGAGTATTAAGTGGTGGTCTTGATGAGTTCATCGAAAGCGGTCTACAACTTGTCCAGCCTCATTAGCCCATGACAATCAAGAGAGTTTATATTAAGATTTATAGGCGCAGTTTTGCGTAGGTTGTGCGATAGATATACAGTGGGCGGGGTGCTCGGTTTTAATACCAATCACTTCGTTCTTGGATAAAACACGGCAAAGATGATTAATTTTCAGAACGTTTCAAAGCAATACAACAATAGTGAGCCGGCGCTCACAGACGTAACCTTCAAAATTAATCCGAAGGAGTTCGTTTCTATAGTTGGGCGTTCGGGCGCTGGGAAATCTACGTTAGTGAAACTCTTGATTGCCGAAGAAAAGCCCTCAAAAGGAAGGGTTATCTTCGGGCATTATGACGTTGGTAAGCTCAAGTCGAAAGAACTGCCGAAACTTAGGCGCCACATAGGCGTTGTTTTTCAAGATTTTAGACTTCTGCCCACAAAAAGTGCTCATGAGAATATAGCATTTGCTCTTGAGGTCGCTGGCAGAAAACATAATGAGATCGAAGATTTAGTCGGAGAAGTTTTGGATCTCGTGGGGCTAGGCAACAAGGGAGATAACTTTCCGCGCGAGTTATCAGGAGGAGAAAAACAGCGTGTTGCTATAGCAAGAGCGATGGTTAACAGGCCCGACGTTATTGTAGCCGATGAACCTACGGGGAATCTTGACCCAATGAACACACTCGAGATAGTTAATCTTCTGACCCAAATCAATGCTTTGGGGACAACAGTTATCCTGGCCACTCACAATAAAGATGTGGTTAATCAGTTAAGCAAGCGTGTCATGGTACTGGAGAACGGGCGGCTGGTTCGCGATGAAGAAGGTGGTCGTTACAGTCTCACATAGCGATTAAATTCTGTATACTGAATACTAACTACTAGATACTCAAGAATGGCTACCGCTTTATATCGATTAATAAGATACGGATTTCAAACATTTTGGCGACAGAGACTGCTTACTGTCGCGACTATGGTAGTTATTCTTCTAGCACTCTTAGTTTTTCAGGGGCTTATTATTTCAGGTGTCGTTGGTAACACAGCGTTAAATGCGATCCAGGACAAAATTGATATCAGCGTTTATTTCAAAACTAACACTCCGGAAGACGAGATTTTAAGAGTGAAGCGTGAACTTGAGGACGTAGAGGAAGTTAAAGAAGTCGAATATGTTTCGAGAGATCAGGCGTATCAGAGATTTCAAGAACGTCACCAGGGTGATGAAACAATAACTAAGGCGCTCGAAGAGCTGGAGGAGAATCCCTTATCGGCTTCGCTCAACATAAAAGCTAAAAACCCCGAAGAGTACGCGTCTGTTGCGAGTTTCCTTGAGAGTATTGTGTCTGACGAGCTTGTGGAAAATATAACGTACAATCAGAACCAGGCTGTAATAGACAGACTTGGGGCGCTTATTCGCGTCAGTCGTCAGGTTGGCGTGCTGGCTGCAATCTTCCTTACTGTCGTTGCAGTGCTTGTATCGTTTAATACAATTCTCCTTGGGATTTACTCTAATCGTGACGAGATAGCGGTTATGAGACTAGTCGGTGCATCTAATTTATATGTACGCGGGCCTTTTGTGGTTATGGGTATCATATACGGCATCATCACCAGTTTGCTTAGTTTGCTACTCACGGCGCCGGTAATATTTCTCTCCTCTCCCTACGTGAGATTATTTATTCCAGAAATGGATCTCGCTGGATATTTCACAAGCAACATGTTCTCATTGCTTTTCTATCAACTCGCGTTCGGAATCGGTATCGGTATTCTCTCAAGTTTTATTGCGATAAGGAGATATTTGAAAACTTGATTAGCTAGTTTATACATACCCCCCAGAACCAGAATATTTTTCTTCCAGCGAGAAAAATTTCTTCTCCCTCGGCTTTCTCTATGACCGAGCGAGAAAGCCTGCGGGATGTTCTTCGGGATATGTATTCACTAGCCTTAGATGTTTTGTATGATATTCCTGTACGCAACTCCTTGGTCATCCTGGTCACGAATGTAACTACCGAATTAGTTCGGTGGTTATGATCTTTTTTGACAACACTACTGATAGGTGGTATTTTTCGTGCAAGTTCGCAGCCTTGAGAATCTAACGAAGGGATAGCACGATGGAAATCAGAGAGTTCGACCGCAATACGGATTTGGTGGCGCTCGACATCTTTTGGAGCTCGAGCGGCATCGTCTCCGGCGTGGGGCTGAAGTCGCCGAGAGAAATCGACGATCACTCGTGGGAGATCGCCGGCGGCAAGAAGCCAAGCGAGCCGGGAATGGATCTCGTCGTCGTGGTCGAGAGCGAGGTCGTTGCCCTCGGCTGGGTTGGCTTCGTACCGCGTATGCCGTTTCGACCTCAGGTGGTCATGTACGGGTTGGGGGTGCGCCGGGAGTGCAGGGATGACTCTGCGTTCGTAGCGCAGGTCGTCGAGGAGATACTCAGATTTGTCAGGAGGCTGAGGTACGGGACCGACGACCCCGACGCCTAGGCAATCCGTGAGTTGTACGAGGCCTCTGCGCATTTGCGCAGAGGCCTCGAGTCTTTTTTGCCCTCCAGTTGGCGTGAGGGTAGAATGTTAGTATGGCTATGAGAGTTAAAATCCGTCCACCAAAGATCAGAGCTCCACAGATATTACCGCGCCGCCCAGAAATTATAGTCGGCATCCCCACATATAACGAAGAAGAGAATATTTCCAATATAACGAAGACTGTAGATAGCGGCCTCTCTAAATATTTTCCCGATAAGAAAGCGCTTATTATAAATGTTGATAGTAACTCTACCGATAGCACTAGAAAGGCCTTTCTTTCCACAAGAACGAAAACGCCAAAACAGTATTTAGAATCTCCTCGCGGCAAAGGCGCGTCTTTAAAACAACTGTTCGGGTATTTTCTCGGCGTAGAAAGCGCTACTGTGCTGGTTATTATAGACGCGAACGTTACGACGGCTTCTTCCAGGTGGGTGCGTAACCTTGCAACGCCGATTTTAAAAGGATTCGATCATGTATTCCCCGCGTATAATAATCACGAATACGACGCGTCGGTAACAAACCATTTTTGTTACCCCGTAATTAGAGGGGTGCTTGGTGTCGATTTGAGGCATCCCGTGGTCGGGGAAACGGCGATGTCGAGAAAAGCGGTTGATAGGTTATACAACAGGGCTTGGCCGCCCGCCGCTAACTATTACGGCATAGATGTGCTGGCTGCCTTGAGCAGTATATTTGGAGAATTGAGAATCGCCCAAGCTTATCTAGGGGAGTGTAAGTACGATGTCGATACAGAGCGGTTGGCCGAGCGGTTTGAGCATAGAGCCGCAACACTCTTCGAAAAATTAGATAAGCGTGTGCATGTATGGAAAAACGATGTGCCTACTAGGAGGCCTCCATATTTCTTCAAAGGAAATAGAATGTCGAAGATCCACACTGCAAAAGTAGACTACAAGGCACTAAACGAGTTTGCTATTAAAGAATTTGCGAAAAACAAAGCGAATATAAAAAAGATTATCGGGTCCGAGCTTTACAGAAAATTAAGCGGAATGTTTAAAAGCGGAGCGAAACTTAGCATCAGCGCAGAAGCGTGGGCGGACATTGTATTTATTTTTGTTAAAGCGTCTAAGGTAAGCCCTGCTAGGAGGGCTAAAGCGTTAAGGCCGCTATACTTTGGAAGATTTGTGACTTTTTACAGAGAGTTTATGGACAAGAGTCATACGATCTCTGACCGCGCGATTGTTGAGCAAGCTGAGCTTTTCTTCAAGAAGCGCGGTGTGCTTACGAGCTGATTGCCGATGTTGAGAAATGTTAGAATATTAATTAGGAGAAAGGTCGGTAAAACTTGATTAACATGCTGTTAAACAATAAGAGTTTTGGCCTGGCGGGAGGTGCGGTAGCAGCGGTTTCTGTACTCGTTTCAACTTGGGTTGGAATGTGGACAGGATATCTTGCCGATTTTGCCCTGGCGGTCACGAAAGTTTATCCGGGAGCCTCACTCACATTTCTTGGAAGCATCTGGGGCGCCGTGTTTGCTTTCGTATACGCGTTCGTGGGCTTTTACCTATTCGCTTGGCTCTATAACCGATTCGCGGGCAGAAAGCGATAGCTTGCAAAATCGGAGAGGAGAGATTTAGAGCGCCTATGTGCGTGGTGCGTTCTCTCTACACAAAGGACAATCCACAGATTTGAAGTAGAATGGGTCTGTGGCATAATATTGGAACAACTGAATAATTATTTATCAAGAGGTGTGGGTACCCTCCTTCGCGTGAAGTTACAGAAGGGGAGCGAGATCTGGCTCGACCCATGCGGCAACCCTTGGGAGTGACGAACCAAGAAGGTGCCAAATCCACGAAGATAAAAAATGTCGTTTTTTGTTTATCGATATGACAAATGTGAAAACCTGCGAATTTGTTTCTCCAAAACACCCGGATAAAATGTGCGATTTCATCGCTGATTCTTTGCTAGATGCGTATTTGAAAGGCGATGAGAACTCACGGACTGCGATCGAAGTAATGGGGGGTCATGGTGTTATCAGTATCTCCGGCGAAGTTACTAGCCACGCCGAACCGGACGTGAAGCAAATAGTCCACGACATAGTAGGCGCAGATTATGACGTAAATGTGTATATGGTGCGGCAAAGCCCGGAAATCGCGAGAGGTGTCGATACTGGAGGAGCGGGGGATCAGGGAATTATGAAAGGATTCGCGACAAGTGAAACCGAGACTTTTATGCCTAAAGAATATGAGGCCGCGCGGAGTCTTTGCAGAAGTGTTTATGAAAAATATCCGTACGATGGCAAAACCCAGGTAACTTTTGATGGGGATACTGTTACTTCTGTTGTCGTGAGTTTTCAAAATACTAAACCGAATGAGCTCGAGTCGTTTGTGCGCACGCTTATAAAATCTGATGAGTATTTTATAAACCCAACAGGGGAGTGGAGAATGGGAGGTTTCGAAGCAGATTCTGGGTTATCGGGCAGAAAAATAGTGATAGATAACTACGGTCCGGAACATAGTATTGGTGGTGGCTCTTTCAGTGGAAAGGACGCGACAAAAGTTGATAGAAGCGCGGCTTACATGGCAAGAAGAGTCGCAGTTGATTTACTTAAAAAATACGGCGCGAAGGAAGTAAATACAAAACTCGCTTACGCGATAGCCATAGCAGAGCCGCTCATGGCCGTTGCTGTTGTTGATGGGAAGGAAGAGAAAATTACTGGGTACGATCTCACGCCGCGGGGGATCATAGAATTCCTGGATCTCAAGAAGCCAATTTACGCGGAGACTGCAGTGTGGGGACACTTCGGAAATTCGCACGTCTGGCTCTAACAACATTCCGACATTCTTACCTACCGGCAGGCAGGCTTGAGAATATTGGAATGTTGTTTTGATTACGTGTTTAGAACCAGCCGAAGTTGTGGCCGGCGAAGAAAATAAATATCGCGAGGGCCCCGAGAAACGCCGCAAGAATTGTTACTTTCAAGTATTTCTTTACTATTTCTCCAGTAACTTGTCTTGGAATGAGGTAAAAGATAATTAAGCCGCTGAAATAGATTGCGAGCGAAAGAATGC
>MHIV01000015.1:5339-5470 GCA_001817685.1 Candidatus Colwellbacteria bacterium RIFCSPHIGHO2_02_FULL_45_17 | reverse complement strand
CCAAGTTTTTAGAACCGGCGCTTTCTCTGCCAATATTGTAATTACGGTTACAAATAGCGTGGAGAGTATTGCGGCGATTGATGATGAGTAAATTAGTTTCTGTTTTTTCATATTTTTAGTTTATTACTCCC
>MHIV01000015.1:0-5320 GCA_001817685.1 Candidatus Colwellbacteria bacterium RIFCSPHIGHO2_02_FULL_45_17 | reverse complement strand
TCATAAATCCCATCGCACCTATTACAAGGCCGAGCGCTGCAATGAATGCCGCTAGAAGCATTACAACTTTTCTAATATTTAAAGACTCAAACTCTTCTTCTTTGAGAAGTACGGCAAAAAGGGCAGTCATAGCAAGCGGAACGATGAAAAGGAAAATGTGTTCCTTTGTTTCCATCATAATATTATGTGCCCACGGAGCGAGGCCTCCCTTAATAACCGGCCTTACGAGTGGTCCGTAAAATTTTACATAGTAATATCCGCCCGCAATCCAGCTTCCTATAAAACTCAAAGCGCCGACTACGGCGGTAATTAAAAGAGGTTTCTTCCTGCCCCTGTATTTAAGCTCCCCCAAAAGCCAAAGAAATGCGTCTATTCCAATTATTCCAAATCCGAGGTGTATTCCTATCAGAACCGGCTTGCTCAAAAGTATTTCCATGTTTCTATTTTAGCATTTTGAGATATTGAGGGGAGATTTTTGTGGATAATGTCTCCCTAAAATAGCGAGAGCCCCGGGGAAGTGGAGCGGGGCTCTCGCTATCCCTCGGGGCTCGTTCGTCGGGGTTAGCCGACGAAGATCGTTGCCGCGATGTGATTCGGCATCATGGTCCGCGCCACACTTCGGCGATGCCAGAGTGCGGCGGCTTCGGGATCCGCCGCCTTGCTGAGGCCCTCGATGCAGGCCTCGTAGTAGCTCGACGCGAACCCGAAGGCCTTCGCCGTGAGACCCCTCTCGCCGCTCTGCGGCTTGAAGTACACGGCGTCGCCCTTCTTCACCTTGATCCGTTCCGGGATGATCCAGGGGCGGCCGGCTCTGCAGATGAATCTGCCACTGGCCGTGGCCCGGAAGAACACATCCGGCATTGTCCCGCAGTCTGGGCGGATGAACCCGCACCGATTGCGCTTGTCGAAGAACACGACTTCCCCTCGTTGCAGTCCCCAGTACATTGCCTTCCTTCCGTCGGGGTATGCGTGTAGATTACCACAAAACGTAGCCCTTGTCAAGAGCGTTGACCTGTTTGACATTCTGTGGCAAAAGTGTACGTGTTAATAATAACTAGTCCCTTCACAGATTGGAGGTAGGGGGTATGACGGATAGGTACGAGGGTTTGTTCGCGCCGGACGATGTCATCGAGATGACTGATCGGCTCAATGGCGTAGAGCGAGAAATGCTCTCTCGTAGATCGCCGATAGCAGTTCAGCTGCGAGCCAGACTCCCTTACGGTCTTGTTGCGCTGGCACGCGAGGAGGGACTCCTCCAGGAGGTCATCTTCGAGACGTTCCGGATGTTCCTTAACGCGGTTGCGACCGAGGAAGAAGATGGCACACTCGACCGAGTCGACTGCGAGAGCTTTCGGCAATGGTTGAACGAGCGGCGTCTGTCACTGCCTCACGAGGCGCGCGACGGAGTCGATCACCTCATCGCCGGATGGCTCGATCAGCAATGACCAGAGTCCAAAGACCCGATCACACAGAACGACCCGCGCTAGTCTTTCACCGTGATGCGGGTCGTTCTTTTTCTTGTATTTAAAATTTATGTAGTGATAACAAAGGTTATCGCAGCGGATATGAAAAACGAAAGCCAGATAGCCGTTGATACAACGGATTTTATTGCTAATTTAAATTCTTTTTGTTTCCAAAATAGATAAACGGGGTAACCCAATGTTATCGTGCCAGAGATGAGGGCCGACGTTGTGAAAACCGTGAGAATTAGAAGCATTGTGAGGAATGTCGGTTCTCTCTCTGTAAGTCCGCTTCTCATTAACTGGACTACAAGGCTGATGTATCCGACAAGAACAAGAGCTTGTGCGAGACCTATAACTATCGGATTCTTTTTCATGTGGCTAATTATATTCCCGGTGGATCCCAAAACCAATACTTGATTTGATCATACGTTTCTGTTAATTAGAAGGCTGCACAAGCTACACTGGAGGGTGAAGATGGGCCAAGATAGCCCACATGAGTGCACCTACGGCAAGGTCGGTAGAGAGGTCGTCTGCATCGACGGGTGCGGGACTCCTGTCCCGTATGATACGGCAGTGTTCGTTCGCATGCGCGAACGGAGCGGTTCGTACAGACACAACCCGCGAGTGGAGAACTCAGAAGACCACACGCTTCCACCGGCAATCCAGAGGGACTGGAGGTTGCCATGATGACCCCGCCCGCTCGAAAGAGCTGGCGGGGTCGAATGCTATATTTGTCTACGAATTTCAAATCTTTTTGCAGTCGGTATTATGTATTTCGGCCTGAATGCTGTATCATTAGACATCTGTCAACTTCTTAATTGGTTTCTCAAGCGGTGGCGCTTGTTTAATGGGGACTGTAGCTGACAGCGCGTAATGCAGGAGAGTCACGACAAAAATAAAAAATCAGGTTTTTACGGACTGGGTATTTCCCCAGGTATTTTACAAACTCTTGAGAAGCTTAATTTTCAAACTCCAACCCCGATTCAACAACAAGCTATCCCAATTGCGATAGAGGGAAAAGACATGATTGGTATCGCACAAACCGGTACCGGTAAGACTCTCGCTTTCGGTATCCCGATGGTTCAGGCGATTATGAAAAGCGGAGGGCAGGGGATGGTACTTTTGCCAACGCGCGAATTGGCTCTGCAGGTAGACGAAGTGCTTTATAAAATTGGGCGGTCTTTTGGTCTTAAAACTGCGGTCTTAATCGGCGGAACACCAATAAGACCACAGATAAACACCATTCGCAGAAATCCGCATATTATAATCGCAACACCAGGACGACTGATTGACCATCTTGAGCAAAGAACAATCAAGCTTGATAGAGTTAACATCCTCGTTCTTGATGAAGCAGATAGGATGCTCGATATGGGATTCAAGCCGCAGATAACGCGCATATTGCATGGTTTGCCTAAGCAGCGTCAGACAATGCTCTTCTCTGCGACACTTCCTCCAGAAATTGTTGCCATCGCATCTTCTCAAATGAAGCTGCCGGTAAGCATTGAAATTTCTCCTCCTGGGACGACAATCGAAAATGTATCGCAGGAAATATTTATTGTTGATAGAAACTCCAAACCGCGACTGCTTCTCCACTTGCTTAAAGAGCACCGCGGGTCAACGCTCATATTTACAAAGACGAAATACGGTGCGGCTCGTATTGCGAGGAATCTACGTGATTTAGGAGAGAGCGTAATAGAAATTCATTCGAATAGATCTCTTTCGCAAAGAAGAGGCGCGCTCGACGGTTTTAGGGCAGGAAGATTTCGTGTGCTTGTTGCAACAGATATTGCTTCGCGTGGAATTGATGTAAAAGCGATTGAGACAGTAATCAATTATGATATGCCCGCAAAGGCGGAAGATTATGTTCACAGAATCGGGCGAACAGGGCGTGCTGGAATGGCGGGACACGCAATTTCTTTTGTAACGCCAGAAGAACGAAACGACATTAGAAAAATTGAACGGCTCATCAGAAAAAATATTCCAATATCTTCAACACCGGAGGGTATGCCAAAAATTTCAGCTCCGAAAATTGTTTCTAGGGGAAGGGGAGAAAATATGAACCAGAGACGACCTCGTAAGCCATATTATCAAAATCGAAATCGCGGAAGACGCGCGCCATCCTCTAGAGGTAGGAGGTAATTGACACTTATTATAATTAATGTAAGTTGGTAATACAGCACCCCAATACAACGCCTTGAAGGGAGGGGAAATGCTGCTCGAGTACGTTTTGTTCGTTGTCATAGTCGTCCTTGCCCTCATCGCGAATGTGGTGTTGGGGAAGATCGAGGAGGGGATGATCGAGAGAGCACACGTGAGCTTGTGGTTCGGTGGCGGTATGTCCATTTCGCGCTACGAACGTGAGCTCATCTGGGGCTCGATCGCAATCGGTGTCGTTGCTGGCGTTCTTCTTCCGCTCACGCTTTTCGGAACAACTGTGACGCCGAGAGTCATCCTCGGTTCCAGCGTGGTGTCGGGCGGGCTCTCGTTCATCATCGGATACTCATTCATGCATTCCCCTCGTTGGATGCATGAGCGAACTTCGCTCTCGGAGGACATCGAGGTTCGGCGAGTTGCCGGTGGGAGGTCCCGATGAAGCCGAGTGAGATCGTCAAGGACCGCAAGTACGTGGGTGCGTTTCGCGATTACGAGATCGTACGCGAAGTCACGGATATCAGCAATGGATCCGTGTACTTCGTGTGGAACCGTACTGTCGGGCATGAAATCATCCCCGTTAGGGGAGTGTTGAGCCGTTGGGAATTCGCCGACTGGGCGATACGCGAGCTCGGTGCGGGGGACATCCTCGACGGCGACGGTTAGTGCCCGTTCACGGGTGAAATGCGGAAGTCCCGCAACTCACTTTGTGAACGGGCTTCTGCATTTTTATATACCTTTCTATAATTTCTTTCTGCGCAGAAGCACAGCGTTAATTGCAACGATTACCGTACTTACTGACATAAGCAGAGCCGCAAGAGCTGGTTCAAGCAGTATGCCTTTGAATGCGAGAGCGCCTGCCGCGAGCGGTAGGGCTACTACGTTGTAGCCGGTTGCCCAGAAAAGGTTCTGAATCATTTTCGTATATGTCATTTTAGATAACCTAACTATTTTAACAATGTCTCGAGGGTCATCTCTTACTAAAATAATTCCAGCCGACTCGATTGCGACGTTTGTACCTGCGCCTATGGCAATTCCTAGATCCGCCTGTGTTAGGGCCGGTGCGTCATTAATACCATCGCCAACCATTGCTACTTTAAAATTGCGTTTTTGAAGCTCCTTAACTTTTTCGGACTTCTGGTGCGGTAACACTCGAGCGAAATATTCATCGATACCCAGTTCTTTGCTAACCCACTTTGCTACATCTTCTGAATCGCCAGTCATCATAGAAGTACGGATACCAAGCTTTTTAAGAGCATTAACTGCTTCACGGGATTCATCACGAATAACGTCGGCAAGCGCAAGGACGCCGAGGAGTTGCCCTTCTTTAAGTACAAAGATAACCGTTTGTCCTTTTTCGCCTGCGTCTTCTATCTGTTGTGTGAGTTCGCTCGGAACTTTTATATCCATGCTCTCAAGAAGCGCGGGTCCGCCAACCATAACTTCTTTATCATCTATCATGGCCCTTACACCCTTTCCTTTCATGGCTTCAAATTTTTCCGGTTCTTTTAATAGAAGCCCGTCGTTTTTTGCCTTAGCAACAACTGCTTTTGCAATCGGATGTTCGGACAGCGCGTCGAGAGACGCGGCAAGGCTTAACACTTCGTCTTTAGTATTATTACCGGTCGTCCACATATTAACTACGCCAAATTCACCCTTTGTGAGCGTGCCAGTTTTATCAAACAAAACAATGTCAATTTTTCGAG
>MHIV01000014.1 GCA_001817685.1 Candidatus Colwellbacteria bacterium RIFCSPHIGHO2_02_FULL_45_17 | reverse complement strand
CAATGTCTTCGGTATAGACCCTGCATCGGCACTTTTTTGCTGCGAATTCTGCCGCAGCGACGTCATAATCAATCCCCACAACTTCTTTAACATACTTTTTCGCGTGGAACAAAAACATGCCTGACGAACAGCCTATATCCAGAAGCCTTGCCTGTTTTGTCAAATAAGGCTTTAAGAAACGAATCCGATCAGCCTGAAATGGCACATAAATATCGAAGAGCTCTTGAGCGTCAGACTTTTGATTCAACTTCGGCTTTCCAATGGTTCGATATTCTTTGGAATAAAATTTCTTCAGCTCAGACGCACTTCGGTTTTCGCTTAGCATCCCTAACTGACACGCAATACAGTAAAAAACCTTGCGTCTCGTACCGTCACGCAGTTCGTCGGTAAGAACTCTGTACACCTGTTTCTTGCACAGGAAACACTTCATACTACAACGGCAGAATACCGTACTACGAGCTGATAATCAATTCGGCGTAAAAACACCAATTAGTTTCTCCTGAATACCACATTAAGCTCATATGGAATTCTTAAATTCATAGGAATATTCGCATTGTAGTGATCACTAAAATCATCTTCCCTGGAAATAAAAACCAGATTATATCCGTTTTCATGAAAAAAATCCGTAAACTCTTTTTTGTTAAGAAAAATACAGGGCGCTCGTCTGCCGCCAATCGTTTGTTCAGTAATAAGGGTTGGAACGTCACCAGCCATCAGCCGCGTAAAACAAAAATAGGCGGGCATAAGTCTAATAAGCGGAGTAAGCGCTACTTTGAAATCCTCAACATACTGCATGGTTGTATTAATATAAACAATGTCCGGCTTTGGGAATCTGTCGACTTCATCAAGGCCGTAGAAGGTTAAACGATCGCGCGAGCCTACATATTGCTTCCCCAATGCAGTAATATCTGCTCCATCTGCGACACACCAGCTGATTCGTTCTGGTCTCATCAACGACCGTTTGATATCGTGATAAATAATCCCCGTGCCACCACCCCAATCTAAAACACAGCAGGAGCCTGTGTCGGCAACTTGATTAGCAAGAAGCGTCACGAGCGATCGATACGTAACGGGGGGGGCAAAATTCCCATCATCTTGCGTAGCTTTAATTAACTTCTCTTTTGAAAGCGTTTGCCAATACGTAGCTTCCTTACCCCACAGGTCCTCATTCTTTACGTCGTGCCAATTTGCATAAACGCCGGAAAAATGCGCCTGGCTTCGCTTAAAGCGCCGGAGCGCATTAAAAAATACCGGCGGTATAAATTGTTTCAGAAAACTTTTCATAGGATCCGCAGAGGATACATCGCATATTACTTGCCAAGCATATCACAATAACAGAACACTTGAGTAATCTACGGCCAACTGGTTCTAGGCTCTACATACGTGCATACAATTGTAAAATCTTTTCTCGCGGAAACACGTTCTTCCAATCGGGGCCGAGCGCGTTAGTCAGTGGTTTTTCCATTAGCAACGTCATCGCAATCATGCTTTCCATTTGCTCCGCACTGACAGCCTGCGTTACATTTTTGGGGAGAACAATATTATTCCTTTCGAGCATCTCCTTAAAATCACTCACTTCGTTCGGATAATATTCCTCCAACTGATTAAACGCAATACAGTTAGCCAGCCCGTGGTGAAACTTTAGCTCAAGACTAAGGCCGTACGACAATGCATGGCACACTCCTACTTCTGAATTCGCGATGGACAACCCGCCGAAATACGAGGCGATCATTAGGTTCTCCCTGTCTTGATCGCTGGGTTCTCCGCCTTTTAAAAAAATATCTCTGCACATAGCAAGCCCTGCTTGCACATATACTGTGATTAATTTATCTTTAAAACTTCCGTTAATAGATTCTACACAGTGGATATAGCAGTCCATCCCAGTATAAAATTGTTGTTCTGCGGGAACAGTTCTGGCGAGCAACGGATCTAACACTACCAAGTCAAAAAGGCTATATGGGCTATTAATGCCAAATTTCTTCCCGGGGCTCGTCAGCACGGCAGTGCGTGTCGCCTCTGAACCGGTTCCCGATAAGGTCGGTACGCCGACTTTCGGGATAGGTGCATTTTTAACCAACTCCCACCCCTGGTAATCTCGCGAAGACCCCGGATTCGTTAATACCACGGAAACGGCCTTGGCGATATCCAGAGTGGACCCACCGCCGACCCCGACAATCACGGCAGGCAACTTGTCGCTACGCTTTTTTATCTCATCGCGTAGCGCGTCCACCCCATCAGTTGTTGGCTCGTCTGTCGTGTCTACGGACAAACTATAGTCATTACCGACAAGCGGCAATTTGTTCACCAATCCGGTTTTCGCATGTACGGCGTCGATGATATAGACCGCATAGCCGCTATTTTTAAGGGTGGAGACCGCTTCTCCTAACGAGTCGAATGCACCTGCGCCAAATAAAATCTTTGGAACCTGCCTTAAGAGTTTCATGCTTTTCGATAAGACACCTGCATCCTGTTAATTATATTTACAAGTCGTCAAACTTTCGCAACTTATGAATTAAGGGCTTTTCGGACTCGAATACGCGCTTGGTAGACTGTCCCAAATATACTGGAATATTACGGATTTCCTTTACGAGAATTTCTAGCCCTCTCCTTTCTAAGCTGGCGGCTTGATCGCTGCCATACATCGCTCGGTCCAAGGTGATGTGCCTTTCTACCACACAAGCGCCAAGCGCTGCAGCAAGCACCGACGAATACACGCCACGCTCGTGGCCGCTGTATCCAATCGGAGCATCAAACATTTCTTTAAGAGTTTTAATTACATTCAGATCAAGGTGCTCATCCAGCGAAGGATAGGTCGAGGTGCAGTGTAAAACAATCAAGTTTTCCTGACCTAAAAAATTAACGGCTTTATTTATTTGTTCCATCGTACTCATTCCGGTCGAAAGTATAACGGGCTTGCCGGTTGATTTCACCTTCGCTAATAAATCTTTATAAGTAATAGACGCAGAAGCAATCTTATAGACAGGGATATTAAACTGTTCCAAAAAATCAACGCTGGGCGGATCCCACGGTGAAGCAAACCACATAATTCCTTTTTCTTTGCAATAACGATCTATTTCGGCATAGTCCGCCTCTCCGAATTCAATCTTGTGCCGGTACTCCAAGTACGTCATCACCCCCCACGGGGTTTCGCGAACGATATCTTTTTGGTGTTCCGGAACGGAAATTTCGGGAGTGCGTTTCTGAAACTTGACCGCATCACAGCCGCAGTCGACCGCAATATCTATCATCTGCTTGCAAATATCTAAACCAGCGTTGTGGTTGATGCCAATTTCAGCAACAATGAACACCGGCTGATGTTCACCCACCAGTTTATCTCCGATTTGTACAACTTTATGCTTAGTCATAGAAAGCAATATCACTAGTAAATCCGTACGCTTTGTTAGGGTAATACGATTGGCTAAATTGTCAATCTATTTCAGAATTTACTTAGCTCAACTCCCTGTGCATAGAGAATAAGCTCTGCGATCTCGCGTACAGCGCCTCGTCCCCCAGACACATGTGTTACATAGTTTGCGATACCCACTACGTTTGGATGGGCATCCGCTGGTGCGAACGAAGCTCCCGCCCATTGAAGTGCAGGAACGTCGTTCAGATCATCGCCCATATAGGCTACTTGCTCGCGGCTCAAGCCGGCCTCGGCTGTGACTCGCTTTAGCACATCGACTTTCCCATCTCCGTCATGAATACCCTGATCGTAGGGTACGTCGAGCTTCTTACAGCGAGCAGAAACAACTGGATTAGGTTCTTTGGAAACAACGTGGACGCGAATTCCATGTCTCTTTAGCAATTCGACGCCAAGTCCGTCCCTGCGACTACACCGAACGGACTCGATACCGTTTTGATCAGTAAAGACCGTTCCATCTGTCATCACGCCGTCAAAATCAAGCACCAGGAGCCTCACTCGGCTTAACTTTCCTTTAAGTACAGGATCCATCGGTTTATTTTATAAGCCACATCTCCTTTTGACTAACATTACTAGGTATGGAGGATAAAAAACGCAAACATCACTTAAGCATTTGTACGAGCTCAATATAATTGCCGTCTGGGTCTTTACAGAAAGTTACTTTCGCGTTACCGTCTACGGAAACCTGGGGCGGCACCGTGAACGAAACACCGGCGGCAGTCAGTCGTTCGTATTCTTTATCTAAATCTTCCACCGTAAACGCAACGTGAGTCGGCCCCATATCACAGAGCTCGTATGGCACCACCTTACGAGGATGAGAAACAAAGTGTAAAAGCTCAACCAAATTACCATCGTCTGCCTTAAGCTTCATCGTGTTTACTTTCACATCCTTGAGTCCCAAAATGTCGCTGATAAAATCTCCAGATTCCACCATCTCCCGGTGCATAGTAAGCCCGAGTAAATCTTGATAAAAACGCAATGCTTTTTCGCGATCGCTAATCACAATCCCACTGTGACGAATTGCTTTCATATTTGTGTTCTTTCTTACAATATGCTTATTGCTTTTTATCCTCAAGCTCAATCGCCGCCCGCAAAACTGAAACGGCCTCGCGTAGAGCAGGAAGAGTGATTGTTAAAGGCGGAGCAATCTTGATTGAGTTGCGATTCGTGCAAACTGGAAGAACTCCGTTTCTAATGCAGTTTTTTACTATCGCGGTTGCGGGTTCGGTCTCATCAAAAATTATGCCGGCAATCATTCCACGGGCGTTTACTTTTTTCACTATCCCAAATTCTGTAAGTTTATTCATCTCCGATTCAAATACTTTCATAACTTTTCTGAACTTCGCGATGTTCGCGCTCAAAAATTTAATGTTTGCCAACGCTGCAGCGAGACAGAGCGGATTGCTCGACTGGGTCCCGTGCATGTCAGCTTTATCAATATCAACAAGCTCTCTGCGGCTTATAACCGCGGCGAGCGGCAGAGACGAAGTAATCGCTTTTCCGACACAGATAATGTCAGGTTGTATATCCTTACCATAAGTCATGTAGCCAAAAATTGGACCGAGGCGATAAAAACCCGCCTGCATCTCGTCAAAACACACTAGGGCCTTGTTCTTCCTGGCAAACTTATAAAGATCGCGGAGGAACTGCTTTGGATAAAACCACGTGCCCCATCCCTGAAAAGTCTCGAGCATAAACCCAGCTATCTCGCCGGCAGGCGGAAGTTTTTTTGGATCGAATTTTGTTCCCTCTTCGTACGGAAACTCTATGAAGCGCACATATTTATCAGTAACCCCTGACCACCTTGTCGCTTTATCCTTTGCTCCGCATATAAGATCGTTACTGAGTCCCCTGCCGTGATAGGACCCGGTAAATGTAACAATGTACTTCTTCTTGGTTTTCTTGCCGTAAACCTTCATTATCTTGTACGCGAGGTCTACTGCTTCAGAACCAGTGTTAAGGAGAGCAACACGGTTGAAGTATTTCGGCGCGAGCTGAAGAAGTTTTTTTAAGAACTTTTCTTTTATTTCTGTTGGGTAGTTATAAGAAAACAGAAGGTCGGAATCTATTTGATCTTTAATTGCTTTTTTTATGGCTGGGTTTGAGTGCCCAGAGTTCGCAACAAAAATTCCACACGTAAGGTCTATAAAAGTGTTTCCTTCTGGATCGACGATAGAAAAATCCTTAGCCCTTGCCCACGTAAGAGGTATGGTGTTTACAACGGACTTAGGCTCCATCCCATTTATAGAGCGGTAAACTTTATTATTCGATAGAGAAAAGTCAGATCTGATCTTGCGGTACTTGGTATTTACTCTCATTTTCGCCATAGTATTAAAATTTTTTCTTCAAGTAACTATAAACCTCCGACCCATTTTCCGCTAAAGTGTACCTAATATACTTCAGGTCTTCTTCGCCGTCTACTTCACTAGTTACCGGCGTAATAAAAGAAAGGATTTTATCCCCGTGCATCTGCTGAGAGCCAACAATAAAGTCTGATTTTAGCACGTCAACATACCCGTTTGGGTAATACGCTTTTGGAAATACCTGCCGTGCAACGTTTTGATCTTTAACGTCGTCTATATAACCGACGAAGAAATCCTCGTCAAGTTTGAAATATTTTTGTGGCGGCTCATTCAGCTCGTGCGCAGATCGAAGCGAAGTAGCATCATTGCGTTCGGAAATCTTTTTTATCGCTTCATTAACCAACCTCGGGTCACGAAGTGGTGTTGTCGGGCGAAGGTGAACTATTAAATCCGGGGGGCGGCTATTTTCTTTGTGTGCCCAGTCGATGAAATGCTTAACAAACCCAAGGTCGTGGGACGTATCCGATGCCAGTTCGGCGGGACGCATAAACGGGACTTCTGCGCCATATTTTCTCGAAGCATCCGCAATTTCCTCATCGTCTGTGCTCACAATAATCCGATCTATATATTTTGAAAGTTTTGCCATGGCGATTGAATATGCAATTAATGGAAAACCCCCTAGGTCAACTATGTTTTTCTTAGGAATACTTTTTGACCCGCCACGGGCGCCTATGAGAGCGAAAACTTTCTGATCATTAATCATAAATGGAAGCTATTCCCAACCTATCCTATAATAAACCAGATAATGAATCAAAACATTCACAAATTTCTCCTTTGGAGCCAAAAGTACACCGGTACTGATATGGTCTATATTGCCAAGAACGGGTTTTGGGAAGTTATGAAGGTGATCGGGATAACCATCACAAGTTTCGTGACTATGTTCGCGTTCGCGAGGTGGGTTCCTCAAGATGTTTACGGTTCGTATAGATATATAATTTCCGCGGCCTCGATCTTGGCTGTTTTAAGCATGCCGGGGATTAACACGTCGCTAGTTAGTGCAATAGCCAGGGGCAAGCACGGAATGTTAAGACGAGCGACTAGAACACGTCTAAAGTGGGGAATGCTTACGGCCCTTGGAACTATGGCCGCCGCCGGCTGGTACTTGGTCGCAGGTAACACAACTCTCGGATTGCCTCTTCTTTTCGTAGCGATTTTCCTGCCATTCGCGTTCGCCTTCGAAACTTTTGAGTTTTTCTGGCAGGGCAGAGGAAGATTCGATATACAAAGTAAGTACCGACTCGCAACCACAATAATCGCTTCGACTGTTCTTGTGTCAACGGCATTTCTTACAGACAATTTAATCGCTCTGGTATTAGCATTCTTTGCATCACGCGCAATACTTCACGCGTTTTTCTATTTACTTTCTTTAAAGAGCGTCGCAAATGAAGAGGAAGACAAAGAAACAATCTCGCTCGGCAAACACCTTACCGCAATGGGGACAGTGTCAATTGTAGGCGCTCAGCTCGAGAGTATTATTTTATGGCACTTTTTGGGACCCGTTGCCGTTGCTGTATTTTCTTTTGCTCGTCTCCCTATCGCGAATATGCAGGGATTAATCCCGATAGACAGACTGGCCCTGCCTAAACTAAGCGAACGGAACGTTGCGGAGGACAAAAAAAATATTTTTAGTAAATTCTTTAAGCTTTTTGTTGTGGCTATCCCGCTTATAGTTATTTCAATCCTCTCGGCATCCCTAATTTTCAAATTGTTTTTTCCAACCTATCTTGAGGCTGTCCCGTATTTCAGACTTCTCACTCTAACTTTTCTGTGGATACCATTCGCGCTGCTTGATATATCTTTGGTTGCCGCAGGAAGAAAAAAGTCACTCTATATTTCACAGACATCCGTCCCAATCGCAAAAATCGTTCTGCTTCTTATCCTCACGCCGCTTTATGGCATCTGGGGTGCTGTTGCGGCAATAGTACTAGAAACCGTTTTTCGCGCGGGCACATCTTTCTACTTATTCAAGAGACTATAGATAAGAGACACGGCAAACATATTGACAGTACAAAGGCTTTGTGGTGCAATGAGTGCTTACCAACAACGGAGGCTCTTTTGCAGCAGAACACACTTTCGCACATGGGGTGGGGCCTATGGGCAAACCTGACGAGACGGATCGGACCCGGCCGAATTCCGCAGAAGGCATTCGACGCCTTCTGCGGGGCGTTCGTCACCAATTCTGTGAACCTGATTCCGATTGGAGTCGATGGGTTCGGCGAAGCCGAGGTTCTCCTTATCTGGCGCGAGGATGAGTACTGCCACGGATGGCATTTCCCTGGGAAGATACTCCTTCCAGGCCAAACATCGGAAGGGACTCTCGACGAGACGATCGAGACGGAACTCGGACCTGATGCGAAGGTGGAAATCCTCAGCCTTCTTGGTGTCTTCGACATCATGAAGGGCACCGGGGTCGGCGAGAGTCCTCGGGGTCAGGAAGTCTCACAAGTCTACATCGGCCTCGTGAGATTCGTCGAGGATATCGCACCGGACGACGGTGAGTGGGAGTGGTTCCCACTCGATGACCTATCCAGGGACCTCATAGATGAACAGAGGCCTCACCTCGAGGCGGCAAGGGTATGGGTACGCAACAACCAAGCCAGACTTCAAGAGGAGGATCCGATCTTCCAGTAGTGGAGAGGCAACAAGCTCCGGCGGTAACTTGACCGCCGGAGCACGCTTTTTTCTAAATTAGAGACCGAGTTGTCTAAAAATATCGTCGAGGCGAGCTTTATATGTATGTTCTCGAACTGCACGTTCGTATCCAGCTTTCTCAATTGTCTTTCGTTCATCATCGTGAGCTAAGTAGTAACGAATCTTTTCAACCAAGTCTTTGGTATTTTCGTATATCACTATTTCTTTGCCGGGAACAAAATAATTCTCCGTGTCATCTGCCGCACCGGTAATACAGAATCCGCCGCACCCGGTGATTTCAAACGGCCTCGCTTTTATCTGCGGAATCTTTTTCTGGAAGTAGGATTGCAGGTTTCTAGGAAAGTGCCAAAAATCCGGAACAATCCACTTACGACGGCGTCTAAAAAATA
>MHIV01000013.1 GCA_001817685.1 Candidatus Colwellbacteria bacterium RIFCSPHIGHO2_02_FULL_45_17 | reverse complement strand
ATTCTGGAATAGTCTGGAGCTCATCCCGCCTCCAAGCACATCGGCAAGCACCTCGAGGATATAGCGCCTTTCATCAAAGAGATTGTAGGCCCTGACGCCTAACATTATGTGCGACTGGTCAGATTTTTTGTTCTTCACGAGGAGCCCCGGTTCGCTCTGATTTTCTGTTAATATCGGCTTCGCTTTTTTCTCGGCTGTCGATATATTAGCAAACGCCTTCTTAATTTTTTCTACTACTTCTTTCTCGTCTATCGAGCCGGCGACGGCGACAGTTGTAGCCCGTGCCACATAGTGGTCTTTGCGGTATTCCACGAAATCTTCCCGCCCTATTTTTCTAATAACTTCCTTTGGTCCCAATATATTCCACCCAGCCGGCTGGTCCCCGTATAGAAGCTCTGGAAAAACTCTATATATGTTTGTCGTTGGTGTATCTTCCCCAAGATTTATTTCTTCAATTACAGGCCCCCTTTCTTTCTCAATCTCTTTTGGGTCAAAAATCTGATTAAGAAAAATGTCAGAGACCACATCGAGTGCTCTGTCAAAGTGACTCTTATCGACTTTAGCGAAGTAGCCGGTGCACTGATGGTCCGTAAACGCGTTATACTCCGCGCCGACGCTGTCAAGTTCTATCGAGATGTCTATAGCTTTGGGTCTATTCTTAGTACCCTTGAAGCACATGTGTTCAAGAAAATGTGAGATGCCGTTTTTATCCTTCGACTCATATTCAGATCCGGTTTCGACTAAGATTAAAACGGTCACTGCAGGGTTGTCTTTCTGCGGTGATGTAATTATACGCAAGCCGTTTTCGAGTACTGTTTTTGTGAATGTCATGCCAAAAGTATCTAAATCTTCGATTTAGCAATAGTTTTGAGCACCGAGCACTCAGCGTGTTGAGTGCTTCGGTAAATTCCTATCTCAAAATTGCAAATTTTGATAGTCATTAAGTTTCCCAGTAAGATACTCTTCTAGTTTACTAATTTCAACCCTATCCTGCTTCATGGTATCTCGATCCCTTACTGTGACTTTTTTATCCTCGAGCGTTTCGAAGTCTACAGTCACACAGAATGGTGTTCCAATCTCGTCCTGCCTTCGATATCTTTTCCCTATTGACTGGGTGTCATCATAATCTGCTACAAACTTCTCTCTCAAACCATTCCAGATATCCTTTGCTAGCTCTACTAACCTTTCATCATCTGACAATGGTAATACTGCCACCTTATATGGGGCTATATATTTAGGCAATTTTAGTACGACTCTTTTATCCACTCCCCCGTCCGCCGTCGGTGCGTCTTCCTCTGTATATGCGGACAATAAAACTGCGAGAATAGTTCTCTCGACTCCGAGTGACGGCTCGATTACATGCGGGACAAATTCCTTACCCGTCTCTGGGTCTTTATATTTTAGCCCGTGCGCTTTTAGATCATAGTCCCCTCTGTACGCAAGACCATAAAGTTCTTTTTGGCCAAACGGATAAACAAACTCTATATCAACAGTCTTCTCGCTGTAGTGAGCTCTATTCTCTTTCGCAACTTCTGTATCTTTGACTCGCTTCATATCAACGCCGAGTGCTTTTAGATATTCATGTATTTCTTTAAGCCAACCATCAAAATATTTTTCCCAGTCCTTCTTTGTCTTTGGAGGAGTTATAAAATATTCGATTTCCATTTGCTCAAACTCGCGCAAGCGAAATATAAAATTGCCGGGAGTTATTTCATTTCTAAATGCTTTACCAATTTGTGCTATTCCAAACGGCAGCTTTTTGCGGGCAACTCTTACAATTTCCGGAAAATCTACAAACATTGCCTGCGCAGTTTCGGGTCTTAAATAAACTGTATTCTCTGGGGATTCGACGGGACCTAGGTTCGTTTTGAACATCGTGTTGAACATCGTGGGTTTTGTCCAATCTTTCTTCCCACATTTCGGACACGCTATGTCACCTAATTTCTTCTTTTTATCCGCTTCCAGTTCGTCTCCCCTCTGCCGCTCGTGGCAACTCTTACATTCTACTAGTTCGTCATTGAAATTCTTAAGATGGCCAGAGGCCTCCCAAACTTTTGTACTCATTATTATGTTGGCATCAATACCAACTACATCCGGGCGATTTTCAACAAACATTTTCCACCACAAATCTTTTATGTTTTTCTTGAGCTCCGTACCGAGGGGTCCCAAATCCCACGAGTTGGCGAGCCCGCCGTAAATTTCGGACCCGGCAAAAATGAAGCCTCTGTTTTTTGCCAGTGCTATGATTTTGTCCATCGTTACGTCAACTGTTTTCGCCATGATTACTGAATAACTTTACCATCGTTCGCCCCAACTGTTGGATCAGCTGACAGTCGTGTTGTAACTGGGTCGTCTGTACCTATTATAGTCGTTTCTGTGAATTCATCCCGTCCTTGTATTCCTGTACTTTCTAGTATCACCATGTAATTTCCGACATCGGAGCCGCTCGGGCGAGCCTCAACTTGGAAAATTGCTTCCGGCTTCTCGTTTAATATCCCAGTTGTTGCGAGCAACCTCCCAACCTGCCAAACCACTTCACCCGTAGAAGAATCCACTTGGGGTGCGCTATCTGTGTTCCCAGCAGTCTTGCCTGTAAACTTCACGCCAGCGCCAAGTTTCGCTCGCACTTCAACTTTGTCTACGTCTGTCCCATAGTTGGTAACCCTCCAGTGGATCGTATAGTTGGTAGGAATCCCCACTCTTGGAGGAAGCGGTCCGCCGTTTATAATACCCGACTGCGCGTCACGGAAATACCCGCCGGCATCAATCTCTAAAAGTCCCGCGATTTTATTTTCAACTCTGCTAGTATTCACTGTCTTGCCAGTCGTCAGATTCGGAGCGGTCGGCGACTCAATTCTTGCGTCGACAACCACGCTGAAGTTTTTATCGTTCAATTGTTGTATGGGGTATTTACCCCGAATTTTTATTTTAACCGACACGCTACCATCACGACCCGCGTCTAGTTTCCTCAGCTCGCTGACATTGTTCTTATCCCATGTAATCGTACCGTTTGTGCTCGCAAATCTACCATTAGTGTCGAGTGCCCCGAAATCGAACATTTCTCCTAAAAGTTGCGCTTTTATCACAATATCTTCTAGCGGTACGTTGGTGTTATTTCTATATGTAAGGACGTATGTTAGCTCATCTCCTGGTTTTACCTCGCTTTCGTGCTCGCCAAGAACAACTTGGAAAGAAAGCGCAGAAGGCTTAGTGAGAATGGTCTTGGTCTCTGATAGGAATGTGTATTCTTCGCCAAACATTTTCATCACGAGCCGCGCTTTTACTTGAAACTCTGAACTATCAGGGAATTCGACCTTGCCTGTTAGAGAAATCTCCCCCTCTTCCTCTTCGAGATTTGTAAACTTGGCTCCGTCAATCGCCTTACCAATCTCTTCTGGCTTGCTCTTCACGACTTCAAAATTCGATGGGTGGTCAACGTGAACTTCGAACTCCGCAAGCTCTGGCAAATCATCGTCTCTTTCGTATTTGAGTTTGATATCAAACTCTTCGCCAGATGAAACTTGTTCTGGGACCTCAAGTGTGAGTTCGTAATCGGGTTTCCTAACGCGTACCTCTGCCTCTTGTTTCTTTTTGAATTCCGCCACGAGGGAGGCCGGTGAATAGAAAACCGTAGCCACCGCCTTATATTGAGGCTCCTCCCCGGGGAGCGCGACAACTTTAAAGCTTTCCTTTACAGTACTCCCGTTTTTTATCTCCCCGAGTTCTCTTGCCTCGATGTTGCTCATTCCACTGCTATCGAAAACTATTTGTTCCGAGGGGTCTAGGGTAATTTTCACGTCGCCCAGCGAATTTCCGGTCTCGTTTGTAAAAATTACATCAACATCAAAGGGTACGCCCACACTAACTTCGTCACTCGGAACGTTTATTTCAACTTTAACTCCCTTGTTTGAATAGCTTATGAGGTAGTAAAAGATTATTCCTCCAAGGGCGACAATAATCCCTGAAACTATTAGGATTTTTTTCATATTTTAACGATTTCATCGGGACGCAAGTTAAGTATGCTTGCACACCCTCTGCATAAGAACATTATATCGGTCAGCGAGAAATGCGCAATTTCGTTCTTCTTACACCTCTCGCATAACATTTCGTCTGCGCCAAACCCAAGAAAATTCAATATCTGTCTATATGTCTCTGGTCCCAGGTGACACTCGCTGATAGTTTTCGTTATCAAATCCCACAGTTCCGGGTCCGTCTCTCCCTGCGGAATCACTTCGTCAAGAAATTGTAGGAACGGCAGAAGCCGTTTTGCGTCGCATTTTGATTTTTCGGAAAGCGCGTCCATCGCCTGGACAGTTTTGTTCTCAACAATCCTCAAACGCACAGCATTTCCCGGCATGAGATGCCCCGAGACTTTAGAAGTTATCTTTCTACTGCTTTTTGTAAGCGCTGCGACTTTGCCTAGCTCTTTTGTGTAAATGGTAACTATTCTATCTAGCTCACCCCTTGAATCCCTAGAGAGAACGATGCCTTCGGTGTAGTACTCTATCATTTTATATATTTTAGCATGGGATTTTATGGATTTTCGGCACTTTTTACGCTACTTGACAAGTAATAACATACGTGTTGACAAGCTCTTATCTCCGTGCTACACTGCGAGGAGCAGTGGCTCCCGGAGACGGGAGTTTTTGACTGCTAGGGATGGTCTGACATCCCAAAATCATGAGTAGATATCTCATTTCAGCAGCACTTTTACTTAGTTTGGGGACACTAAATACAGCAGTGAACGGAGACGTTATAGGCGACCCTGGCTATCCTACCGGGGACCTTGCCTACTCGTACTCGCTCCTAAACACTAACCCGATCGAAGCTGAAAAATTCGTTGAGGTTACTGTGACGGCTTACTCAAGTCGTGAGGGCGAAACTGATAACACCCCGTATATAACTGCTGCCGGAACAACGGTTCGGACCGGAGTAGTGGCAGCTAATTGGCTGCCCCTCGGTACACAGGTTAGAATTCCGGAAATCTTCGGTGATCAAGTGTTCACCGTCGAGGATCGCATGCACGAGCGAAATAGTAACAAGCTCGACGTGTGGTTCCCAAATACAAGTGATGCGCTGCGGTTCGGAGTAAGAAATACCCGAGTCGAAATTCTATAACAGTAAGCGAAGAACAAACGAGCACACACGTGTGCTCGTTTGTTATGAGCGCCGCTGTTACAAGCAGCAGCGCCATAAGAAAAGTCCGCCGAAAGGCGGATTTTTCTTTGGACGCTCCTACCTACCGCCTGCCTGCCGGTAGGCAGGGCAGGCAGGCCGAAAGGTGTGTTTTTGTATTTCGTTTACATTGACGGTAGTGGTTAATTATTGTAAAATGTGGTTTTCGAGAATCAGTCCGCACATTTACGAGAAGGGAGTATGGGTCACATCCGCTTTCGGAGTTCGTAGACTAGGAGTGGAAATGCCTGGGAGTGGAAAAACCAGACGCCAGAGATGCCTTGAAGGGATTCTCGACCACGAGCGGCGCTCATGGCCGATCGAGAATCAACCCGACGTCATTCGCAACAGACGCGCATACATCGAGCCCGATGACGAATCCCCGATCAACACCGGGAGTGTCCTGGAGTTGGCCCACGCCGCCGCCGACGCGCCGGATGTGGACGAACTCGAGGAACAGGGTTGGGACGGTCATGTGTGGGCCGAACGACCAACGCATGACGGACTCGTGTACGCCACCGAGGACGAGCTCGTCGAGATCGAGGGGTTCACGCACACGTTCGCGCCCCGTGGCGAGCGCGACGAGGTGGACAAGCGCAAGCTCCCCTGCCCTGAGGACGACGGCATTCTGCAAGGACGCTCACCCTTCGACACATTGGCCTTGAGGAACATGGGAATCCTCGAGACCTAACAAGCCCTGTCACCGACAGGGGGACAGCCCTCCCCCCGCTTCGGTGGGAGGGCTGTCTCTTTTTCTAGACTAATTTTGGTAGGACATCATGGTTGTTTGTTTTGGGCCTACCCAGATATAATCGAATGGTATCCCAATGGTTGTAAGAGCTGTAAAAACTAGAGTTTTTCGCGAAAATGAAGATCTTTTTGCATTCATCACAAAGCACGTGAGGCGATTGCCGGAAAAATCAGTTCTAGTTATAACTTCAAAGATTGTCGCCCTATCCGAAGGACGTACCCACAACGATTCGAGCACTAAAGCGAAAGAACGCCTTATTAAATCTGAGAGTGAGTGGGCGATGAAAACAAAATATACGTGGATAACGATTAAAGACGGAACAGTTATGGCATCTGCCGGCATAGATGCTTCAAACGCCAAAGGCAAACTAATTCTTCTTCCAAAAGATAGCTACAAATCTGCTCGCGACATTAGAAAGAGACTCCAAGCGCACTATCGCGTTAAAAAATTTGGGGTTCTTATAACGGACAGTCGTCTCTTTCCTCTGCGCGCAGGCATTGTCGGTGTCGCGCTCGGATATGCAGGCTTTAAGGGAATACGCGACTACCGCGGCACAAAAGATATTTTTGGAAGGACACTAACAATCTCTAGGACGGACGTCGCCGACAGTCTGGCAACGGCCGCGATTCTTGAGATGGGCGAAGGCAAAGAGCAACAACCTCTCGCAGTGATAACGGACGCGTCAATTGAATTTACAGACAGAAGCCCATCGCGCCGCGAGTTAGTTATGGATCCTAGCGAAGATATATACCGTCCTCTATTCGAGAGAATCGGCAAAATAAAACTCAAAAAAAGGTAGTCCCCTAAACCCCCCCTACCACAGCTTCTTCTTTCCCGCGAAGCAATCTTATACCCACATACGAGAGTGGCGTATAAGCGAATCCCATCGCAACTTTATACAACCACCATGTGATTGTCACGCTTATTAGCACCTTTGTCTCGTAAATTCCGAGGAATGCTATAACCATAAATATCGCGCTGTCTAAAAACTGCGACCATATGTTCGAAAGTAGCGATCTAAGCCAGAAAAGTTTTGAACCGATTTTTGCTTTGAGGAAGAAGAACGTAAACACGTCTTGATACTCCCCTATCAGAAACGCGACGAGCGATGCGATAGACATTCGAACCGAAATCCCAAAAATCGTGTTGTACCCCTCTCTCGCCCACTCCCCATCTGCCGACCACGGCACTGCCAGTGAAATGAATGAATACGCAAGAAAAATCGCGATGCTTATAAAGCCGGACAGGACAAAAAGTTTTGCGATTTTCTTTCCATAAACTTCTCCTATAACGTCTGTCATGAGAAAAACTATTGGAAAAGAGAAAACAGCCACAGATAAGTGCGAATTAAAGACGAACGGCATTATCTTTAAGCCAAGTGTGTTCGCCGCAAAAAGCGAAGTCAGATAAATAGTAAGTGCGAGGAGCAATTTTCTAAACGATTTCTGCGAAAGTTTAATCATGGACTAAATTTCAAAATAGTGTATTGATGCGTTCGCCGGGCGTAAGTGTTCGTCTCCAAGTTCCTCTGTATAGAGATGATGCATAAGCCTTATTACACCACCGTGTGCGACAACAAGCAACTTCTTATCTACATATTTATTTTTAAGCAGGGTGAGTCCATCTTTTAATGCTTTCTCCACTTCCTCCGCAGACTGCCCGCCGTATGGGCGGTAATCGTAATTCTGGCTTAAATCGAGTTCCATAATTTTGTCCTTGCCGAGTCCGGTTATCTCACCCATTTCGTCCCATGTCTTCCCCGTGAGCGACCCGAAGTCCCGTTCCCCAAACTGAGGAACGATTTCAAGTGGGACATCAAAACGTTTTTTTATTATTTCAGCAGTCTGTTTTGCCCTCTCTAGGGCAGACGAGACTATTACGTCGAATTTAATGTCTTTGAGCGCCTCAACAAGCTCGCTCGCCTGCTTTATTCCTTTTTCGTTTAGGGGTGGGTTAAGTCTCGCGCCAGTCACCCGCTTTTCTTTATTTAAATCCGTCTCCCCGTGTCTTACAAAAATTAAT
>MHIV01000012.1 GCA_001817685.1 Candidatus Colwellbacteria bacterium RIFCSPHIGHO2_02_FULL_45_17 | reverse complement strand
CGAACCACCAGAGGCGATTGTTGTTGATGAATTAACTTGAAAATCAAGATTACGGGCCGCGGTTGTTGTTGCAACCAGGTTATAAAAAGAGGTGTTCCCATTTATACTTTGGGTTCCTCCAGACTCGCCAACTCCAAGGTGCGTGTTCCAGTAAACGTTATTTCCGTCACTGAATAAATAATCAATACCATCTGGGTTATATGATTGGTTGTTTAGTGATTGCCAACGCGCTTTAACGTATTGGAATGTTCCTGTTTCGAGAACCGTTTCACCGGTCCAAGAACCATTGTAAAGATCGTAAGATATGTCGTCCGTGTCGTTTTCATAAAATACGTATATTGCCGTGCCGGAAGCAACAATTGACGGAGCCGAACCAACGTTGGAATTTGTTACGGCTGTCTGCCACGTTCCCCACGCATCCGCATCATTGTGTTTTATGAGAGATATGTTTGTTGATGATGCTCTATACCCGACCCAGGTGTTCCCGCCCGAGTCTATAGCAATAGAAGGATCATATGTAGCAGCTCCTGTGACTGGCGTTGTAGTGCTGAAAGAGGTTGCAGCATTCCCGTTGCCAAGACCTACCATTAAGCTGTTGCCAACCCTAAAGGCGAGTTCAGGGACGTTATCCTCATTGATTGTTATGCTTGGACCGTCTATTGTGGACGTGGTCGTGTTTTGGACAATTGCGCTAGGATTTGATCCGATTCCCCAAACTCCATCTCCAATTTTGTTAGCATAAAGCAGCCTACGTTCCCCGTTGCCGTCATTGAGCTCCTCAAACAAAATATGGGGTTGATTGCCCTGATCTATTGTGATGTCAGATACTGTGCACTCGGTTAGCGGTAGTGGACATGAAGTTCCTGGGTCCGCGCTTGTGGCTGTCCCGAATGTGTTTGTGCCTGTATCAAAGAGAACATACATCGGCTGTCTACCATTTGCTGCCGGACCTCCAATCCAGGCAATGTGCAAATCATCATTGGTATCTATTGCAACGCCGGTTCCGTCGTAAACGCCATCAGAGTCTGTTGGATTATTCGCACTGTCCTGTTCTGCCCATGTCAGGCCGTCATCTGTACTGCGCCATACAGTAACAGTAGAGGTTCCTCCTCCTGGGTTTACTCCTATCACTGCGTAAAGATCACTCCCCGAAGTTTTAACAATACTCCTGCCTGTATATTCGAGTGTGGATTCTTCCGCCCCAGCTTCAACTATCACTGCGCCTGCTGTTGTCGGTCCGCCATCAAGTCTCACGGTTCCTGTTCGTGCGACAAAAGATCCAGTCGGTCCGTTATTTGTCCAATCTTCAGCAACTTCGATGTTACAACTCGAGCCGCCACAGTTTGAATTTGAAACGTCGAGAATTGATGTGGACCCTATGGTTAAATTGCCGTCTATATCCAGTGTATTTGTAGAAATTGTAACCGTTCCAGATGAGGTTTTACTAATTGCAAGATTGTAGAAGGAGCTCGCCGATCCTATATCCACGCTGGCGCCTGCGCTTCCGTCTAGCGTTACCGTTCCAGTTGAGTTTGTGAATGTTCCATTATTTGTGAAATTTCCGGCGATTGTGAATGCACTTGTGCGCGCAGCTGCGAATGTCGAATTAGTTGCGACAAGAAAGTTTCCGTTTACGTCCAAAGTCGGGCCGTTTGTTTTAGCGATTACCGTGACTGCATTTGTCCCGTTACCGACAGTAAAGTCGTTTGTAACAGTGGCATTTCCGGTGGCGAATGTGTGTACAGGACTTCCACTTGTCGGGACGGAACGTAAATTGTAATAGGTAAGACTGGCGATTGTCACTGTGTTTGTGGCTTCATAATCGACGGTTGATGTCGAAGCAATAAATGTTCCGCTTACAGAAAAGCCGGCACCCAAATTCCACGTCTTAGTAAATGCGTCTAATACATTCGACGAAGAGATTGTGAGCGTTGAAATTACGGTTATCTCTCCAGTGCCGGATGCGGTTTTTGTTCCCGCAGTTCCGCCCCCAAATCTAAGGGAACTGAATCCCCAGTTTGTGTTTCCTCCGAATGTTCCGGTTGCGTTTACTGTGAAAAGTCCACCGGTTATAGCTATTACTCCGTTTCCAGTTACATCTCCCCCATTTACAGTGATATTTGTTGTTCCAGAAAGTGTTCCCGCTGTTACCACCATATCGTTGTTGAGTGTGCCGGCGGACGAGAAACTCCAGCCGCCTCCAGAACCGTTGAATGTAACATTCCAGAAATTGTCGCCACCGGGTTCTATTGTTTCGCCCGTGCCAGTGGCCGTGAAACTTACGGTTGATGAAGCGGCTGTAAATACAGCGACTCCTGTATTATTGAACCAACTACCCTCTACGGTAAATCCAGCCGTACCAGTTGCTGTAACAATTCCGCTTGTAGCGATTTCAAAATCGTGAGTTATAACTGTGTCGGAGCCACCGATTGCAAGCGTGCTTAATGCGATGACTAACTCTTCATCTGTATATGAACTATCTGGGTCAACGTTTATTGAAGTAGTTGTTGTTGCCGAATGCATAATGTCTTCGTCGTTAGACCTATCGTACTGGCCAAGGTTTGTGATGTTCAGAGAGATACTCGTGTCATTGCTTCCAAGTGTTAGTTTGTGAATGTTTAACACCATTCCGGTTATATCGCCCGTTCCATCATATTTAGTTACACCAGTTGTCTCTGATGCGTCTCCTACATTGTCTGCCCAGACCGTTATGACGTCTCCTGACGAAAGCGTCGATGTTGTAATATTCCATGCTCCACTTGACACTGTTGTAGATGCTACGTCGAGTGTATTGTTAATCGCAAATCTTACTACTGTTCCGTCCGGTAAGTCTGTTGTTCCGGAGATTGTTGTGGTTGCTGAGACAACGGCATTGTATGTCCCGTTCATTTCCAACGTAGAGATTTGTGCCTGTTCGTTGTCTGCTGCCGCCGCTTTTGTATAGGTCCAAGTGAGCTCGAGCTCAGCTCCATCCCAAACGGTACTAGTAGCGGTTGTGTCTAGGTTTGTGAGCGTGGTGGTGGCGTCGTTTGTCCAGGCGCAAGCGGGATCGCAATCAGGGCTGCCAATTGGGCTGCCCACAGCGAAGAGACTCACTTGATCTGTAAGGGGTGTGGTGCCGTCGGCTTGAACAATCTGAGCGAGAACTGCAACGATGTCATTGCCGCTCCCGTCATTAAGTTCTCTGTACCTGACCTTTATGTCTAAGGTTGCCATTGTGTCAAAGTCCGTCGGCATATCGTTTAACTGGAAGCCTTGTGTTGCGCTAGTTTCAGTTTGATCGTTCGTGACCCAGTTTGTGTCGGTTGGACTGCTCACGTCTTCGTCTATTGAGTCAGCACAAACCACCGTGTTACAGTTAGCGGGAGTTTGGTTTTCAATAACCGCCGACTCATCTCCGTCGCCCTGGTTATCCTGATTGTCTCCCGCTACGTATATTGTCGGGAGCGTCTCGTCTGATGCCATCTGCCACTGACGTGCTTCTTCAAACTGGCCAATTCGTAGCGGTCCCAAAAGATGTAATTCGGGAGTTACATCCGGCGGATCAAACGTGTATGTAAGCTTGTAGATTTTTCCCTCCTCTAATGTCACATCCCAGAATATCTCTTTGCTGTCACCGGCGGTTCGTAAATCTTCTATTTCTTCCCCAAGATTTCCGATTGTGAAGTCATCCCTTACGCCCTGCCTTGTCGTCCTATCGTGCCAGTCCGGAAGTTCTTCGATTGCCACAGGACCAAACTTTTCAGTTATTAGAAAAGATGATGGAACAGTTTCTACTATTTCTCCCGTAAAGCTTTCGTTCGCTGTAATGTAAAACGTTGTTGTGTATTTCGCCCATGGCCATACCCTTGTTGCCGCGTCACGCTCCACGACAAACGGAACCGATTCTTGAACTTCGAACGTATCTTTAACTGAATAGAAATGGTCTCCGTTTTCATCGAATCGTTCGAGCCCCATCTCGTAAGTTCCGGTTGCCTCAACGCTCTGAACAGCTATGTAATCTGGGTGGTTGGTTACTGTGTTCCCACAAGTTTTTGTGCTGTAATCAATGTATGGTGTTGACGTTACTCCATTTGGATCGGTGATCGTAAGTAACAAATCGGCACCACATACTGTGTGACCCTCACCGTCCAGTACCGCAAGGTGAAACTCTGCCAAATCCCCAGGCTGATAAATTGACTTATGAGTATTTATCGCAAGAACGCCCCAGTAGAACTTAACCGTTTGCTTATAGATTTTTCCACCTTCCTCCATATAGATATCTATGGAGTATTCACCGAGGTTTATGTCCTCTGGTGGTTTTGAGACTTTGATCGTCCATTTTGTCTCGTCTTCGTAAGAAACCTCTGTCTCTATTCCTTTTGGCTTGTCTTTTCCATTTCTTTCTCTAATGTAGTGGGACTTTAAGTTAAACTGCTCTCTCTTTCCAGTTAAAAAACTCAATGGATTTTCAAACCATCGTCCGTTTGGATCTTTGTATTCAAACTTGAACTCCGGAGTCTGGTCTAATTTGAACGTGTTGATATTAGATAACGGTTCCGCGAATGTCGCCTCGGTTACTATGTCCAAATATTCAACTTCAAACCAGATTGCGTCTATGAGAACCGGAAGGCGTGTTTCTTCTAAATTATTCGATAAGTGCGTTACGCGAACTTCTAATTCTTCAAAACTGCGGAAATTCTCCCCTTCTTCAATTGGGATTGCGTAACTGAAGTAGCCATTATTGGTTTTGTTTGAGTATTCTTGATTCTGCGTTATAACTTGCAGTTGATTCCATATGTCTGTTTCGTGTTTCCTGTATTCGATTAAAACAGCATCATCTTCTCCTTCCACACCCGCCATTGCCATTGAGAGTTTTAGGGTTATCAGTTCTATCGGCGTTTCACCGTCTATAATCCTCTCTTGGTGCGCAAACTTAGCCGCAACAAGCTCGGTGCTATTGTTGAAAATACCTACAATATTTGGCTCCTCAGCTGTTTCTGTAGGATAGGGCGTTTCTGTAACTGGGTCGATTGGAGTATCGGGTGTTAGTGTTGCGTCTGTTTGTGGCGGTGTACTTGTATCTGGAACAGGTTCTTCAACTATCGGAACATCGCCGTCAACGGTTGGGAGATTCGCATCGGGAGTTGTTTCCGCAGGAGGAGTCTCTTCTACTAGAGGTTCTGGAGCGGGTTCTCCCTCGACTGGTTCGCTCGGGACAAGTGGCGTAGTTGCATCATCTTGTGCATTTGTTATGAACCTTCCAAAAAATCTTTGGAAAAAACTAACACTCGGTTCTTCTACTGGCGAAGTCTCTACTGGCTCTTCTACTGGCGGAATAATTTCTTGTGGCTGAGGTTCTGGAATAATTTCTTCTACTGGAGGCTGCGGTTCTTCTGTTGGTGTAGTTGTTGAAATTTCTGACGGAGTTGTTTCGGGTGATGATGTTGATTCACCTGGTACAACATTTTCAGTTGGAGAACTTTCTGGAGTTGTTGTGCCTGTGGGCTCTAAATCAATTGTCGAAGTTGGAGTTTCTTCTTCTGGTTCTTCCGGAACTATATAATTTATAAATAAAGAATTATTGTGATCGAATTTACTTAAATCTGCGTTTTGACCCAGATCAATTTCATTTAAAATTGTTCTGCTATTCCATGAATTTCCCCACGAGTTGGCCTCGAGCACAGTTGGATAAAAATTATCCGTTTTTTTATCGGACGCTATGACAGCAGTCAACGAACCTGCAAGAATCGATGTTAACACTGCTGCTGTAACTGCTCCGTATTTAGAAGTTTTAACCCAAAAACTGAGCCGTTTGTAAAATCTAACGGTCTTTTCCGTAGCGTCTTGAATTACCCTCTGTATCGGGGGTGCAATATCTCTAACAAGCATTAGATCATAGCGTTAATTATACAGCAGAAACGCCAATATTCTCTGTGGATATAGATTTGGAATTATGAATCATGAATAATGAATTAAGGCAGTTAAACTCCCTAATTCTTAATTCCTGATTCACAGTCACCTCGTGACCGTGATAGTTTCCCCAAGTTCTGCGTTTGGCGCGCTAATTGTTATTTGAGAAGTTGTTGCGTTTCTCGCAATGTCGTATCCAGTGTTGTAACTAGCCGAGGATGTACTGCTTACGCCACTTGTTGGATCAACCGGCATTGTGGACATAAATTCCGGAACCAAACAATCGTAAATATCGTATGTGCTACTTCCTATAATCTGTGGCGTCGTTGTCGGAATTGCGCCTGCCGGACAATTAAAAGTTCCGGAATGATTCGCGATGTTTTGGCCAATTGCGTTCAAAATTACACTAATGTTTAATTTTCTTTGATCGTTTCTTGTTTCCGCGAGTCGCTCTATAGGATTAATAAAAAATAGAGTGGTTACGATTAGAATTCCTAAAATCGCCATGGCTATGACAAGTTCGATGAGCGTAAATCCAGTTGTGCTGGATTTACTTGAATTATGAATTATGAATAATGAATTATGGACTTTCTCTCTCCCCCTACTTTTTATTCTTAATTCTTTACTCATACTCTTTATTGTACCCTAATTCCTGATTCTTGATTCCTTATTTTTGGCTTCGTCTAGAAGCCCTTGACTTCATCCCACGAAACAATTGTAAAATCCGTGACATCCAGTATCACTTTGGTATTGGTGATAGTGTCGTTGTTTAATCCCTGTGTTTTAATAGTTTTCTCATATCCGTTTGTTTCGATTGCTAAAATTGTGCAAGTTGTGCTGGCTACCTTGGTTGTTGTCGCACCGGCATAGTTGGTATCGAGCGCAAGCTCTAAAAGTGCGTAATCTGCGCAGGCTTCAGCTAGTGCATCCCCTTCTTCTTTTGTGAGCGACCCCAATACGTTAAATCTTCCGAAATAACCAGTCGTACTCGTGGTTAGGACAAGCGCAATGACAAGAATCGTGATTATTATGGAGGCCACTATCGCAATGTAGGCATTGCGAGAATTCCGTATAGAGTATTTAGCATTTAGTATTTTCATTGTCTAAGGTATGTGGTGATGGAGTAATTTCTTGGATTGTTAGAGGAGGTATTCCTCAAGGAAAGTTCTGTTAAAATGCCTCCTGGAGCGGTGCCGGTTGCCGCAATGTGAGTAAAAGTCGCGTTTTCTACCGTAATAAATGCGCTGTTTAAAGGTACCGGCAGTCCACCGCCTCTCTGTATCAAAATCGCTCCGTCTGTGAAACTAAATACTAACGGATTCTCCCCCGCCTCAACTTCAAACTTATTTAGAGACAATGTTGAGCTCGAAGATGAACCTGACCCCGGAGAATTTACTGAAGATGCGCCAGAGGCGGCCCATTCAAATTTCCGCAATAGAAAATTCGCTTCTTCTTCCAAAAATATTATGTCGCTCAAACCGCTATTGCTGCTTATAATCTGGAACGCAACCGAGACTATCATGCCTATAATGATTGATATAAGCGCAGCGTAAATGAGCGTTTCTACGAGA
>MHIV01000011.1:7270-14348 GCA_001817685.1 Candidatus Colwellbacteria bacterium RIFCSPHIGHO2_02_FULL_45_17 | reverse complement strand
GTTTATAAACTTCATCGCTTCGACGAAGTTCTTAAATTCAAATCCCCTGCTTAAATTCTTTGCCTCAAGCTCCCAACTAGGATTAACCCACTTTTTCATCTCCTTCGCGGATTCTTCATCGAGTGGGATTTCACCTCCCTCGCACGGAACGCATTTCTTTTTTGATAAATCCATTTTATATAGCTCCTTCTTTTTTTAGAATATTTACTTTACCAGCTCTCCCACCTCTGCCGCTATATCCTCCGGCTGTTCCGTCGGATTTCACGACTCTGTGGCATGGTACTTTGGGATTGTTATTTTTACTCATAATATTCCCGACTGCGCGGTATGCATTCGGGCTTCCGGCAAGAGCCGCAACTTGTTTGTAAGTTCGCGTTTCCCCTTTTGGAATTTCCGCGACAACACCTAGGACTCTGCTCTTAAAACTACTTGTTCTCAACTGCATATTTTATGATTTCTATATTGCACGCGTTATATTTCTTACAAAATTCCTCGCACTCCTCCGCGATATTCTTCTCGACATAATGCGATCCGCATTTCTCGCATTGATAAAGTTTATCGTCAATCTTTACCATAGTGCCATTATAAAGTCTGTGCTCACAAAATCCATATAAAAACGTGAACGGGGTCTGACTTGCGCCAAACCCCGTTATTTGTTCCTCCGGTCCCTGCTCTTGGGAATCAGACGGTCCGTAGCCGTCCCAATCGTCTGGGCCAGAATGCTCCTGGCCAGAAAGTCGTTCGGGTAACGGCTAACCATCTGTCGCTCGTGGACGTTGAAGGCATACATATCCGTTACGACCTTGCCGCTACGGATATGTGCCTCGCAGACGACCTGCCAGCCGTTCCGGTCTTCGTAACCCCTGATCACGCAGGGATACTCGCCCGGTGCGTACACCTTGCACTCCCAGCCCAACTTCTCGAGGTCGGGCTTCTCTGCGGTGTACTTCGCTATGCAGTCTTCCTCGTCCGAAGCGACAACGACGAACCGTTCCATATCCTTCAGAGCCGGGAACTTGACCTTTTGGGCCATCGTTCCTCCAGGTTGTTGAAGAGCTGACTAATCCTGATCCTGTAGTCTATTTATACACCGTTTCCGCCGATTTGTCAATCCTAGTCTAATAAACGCAAACCTGGAGAACCGTAAAACGCCCCGATTGGGGCGTTTTACTAAGTGTTTATCTAGCCTCTAGCTTACTGGATTGGAGCTCCTCCTTGTGGCTTACCCCCTCCTTTCTTCTTTTTCGAGACAAACCACAACACAAGGACGGCAACAACGACTACCGCTAGAACTACCCATTGAATTGTACCCATATTTTTTAGACTAACTTAACAATTTCGGCGACCTTTTCCGCATAGGGGAACATCCCTATCCGATTCTATGTATTCATTATACCAGACCCAGGAACCTGCCTGTGCAAAACTATCTGGTACCGCTCTTAGAGCTGACCTCCGCAGCCGCCCGATCGTGTTCCTTCACAAGGATATCGCGAAATTTATACGGATTCGGAACACCTTTTATGATGAAATCCCTATCGGCGCCGGCAGTTTGTACATGAACGTCTCCAAAGTGGAGCAAAGTAGGCAAAATGCCCTTAACTTCGATTGTCACATCCTGTATCCTATCGAGCCGAAACTCCGACATATCCCTGCTAAAAAGGCTGAACTGTTCAATATCAATTATCCGTTTGGTCGTTATGAGCCAGACATCGAGATAGTAATTCGTCCAGATAACCATAAATGTTATCCACGTCATAAAAAGCCACAACACCGCGAAAAAGAAGAGAAGAGTCCCCTCTTTGTTCGAAAGCTCAACGTTGAGACTGTCGAGACCAAAAAACACGACCCAAGGCACAAGGAAAAGAGCACTCGTCACAAGACTTTCCACAAGTAAGATATACCAGTGCTTTCTCACTTCGTACACTACTTTTTCTCCTTCTCCTAAGTTGATCATGTCGAATACGCGATAACTGCAATAAGCATTGCGAAAAGAAATGCTCCAGACACCAAGAAATACGTCCTTATCATCCTCTTCGGTATCGAGGAGTACGCATTGTAATTCTTCCAGTGATACATAAGAGCAATGCTCACAACGGTAAATATAAGAAGCGCTACAAAATAAATAGCGTAGAGGATCGCGGGAGACACAAAATCGGTTAAGCTTTCTCTAAATCCTTCCATTATGAGCTGAGTATATTAAGACCGGTTTCTTCATCGTACGCCCTTCTCATCTCTCCTCCCATTGTATCAAGCATTACTTCAACAGTCGTGTTAACAACGAGGCGGTGTATGTGCCCTCCTAACATCTCAAAATTCGGACGGCCGAATGAACCGTGTAAGTGTACGGTTATTTCGGTATCGAGCAATCCCAAATTTCCAGTCATATCCAAAACCTCCAGAGGTTCGGTAAAAACTGTTTTCCGATATTCCTTCTTAAGGGCATTATAAAATCCTAACTCCACTTCGCTAGCAGAACCGATGCCGGAGATAAAAGCGGCATCTATGCCGCTGTCTTTCGCAAAACTTATGAGACCACTGACAACCTCCTCTCCGGGGTCAAACCTTATAGCCATCTTTTCGTCATCCGACGAAGCAAGCTCCATACTTACATTATACCACCGGAGAGACCAAGGTGAGCGAATATTTGTTCTTCCGGAACATCGCGCAGGATTGCTGGGCTTGGTCTCCGAAGGAGCCAGTAATCCGAGCGAGAAGAAATTTTTGTCGCAGGAACAAAAATATTCTGGTTCCGGAGAATAAATGCGAGCGAGCCCCTTAGGAATGGCGTATTATGAGCACATCGCCGTCTTTAGTTACATACTCTTTTCCTTCAATCCTTATTAGCCCCTTGCCTTTTGCCTCATTCCATCCGCCAGCTTTAAGTAATTCCTCCCAGTTTATAACCTCTGCTCTAATAAATTTTTCTTCAAAATCAGTGTGTATTACACCTGCCGCCTCCGGCGCTTTTGCACCATTTACAATCGTCCACGCGCGAGTCTCTTTCTCTCCGGTGGTAAAGAAACTAATAAGCCCGAGTATCGAATAAGCTCGCCTCACGAGTTCATCTATATCAGCGCCTTCGGCTAAATCCGCAACAATGTATTCGCTCTTTAATTCCTTGAGTTGGTTCTTCAGCGCGTCTGTAACATCACTCTCACTTCCGTTTATAAGAAACAATTGAGGCTTGGAAGTAAGAAGTCCCAGCTCTTTTACTACAGGCTCTTCCAATAAGTCTTTGTCTAAAGTATTTATAAGAACTCCTGAGTCGAGCTGGTTTTTTAAACTTTCAAGTAAATCCAACTCTCTTTTTTTCTCCTTATCTCCCGTCTTTGCGTCACGAGCAGCTCTGTCTATTCTTTTTTCAAGAACTTCCATATCTTTCAGTGCGAGTTCGGTATTAACAATCTCGATGTCGCGTACTGGATCAACACTATTTTCAACATGAATAATGTCAGCTGACTCAAACGCACGAACAACGTGCACAATAACGGAGACTTCTCGTATGTGATTTAAAAATTGATTTCCGAGGCCCTCGCCTTTGTTGGCTCCTTTCACAAGACCAGCGATATCGTAAAACTCGACGACTGCTGGAATTTTCTCTTTAGATTTACTTAGTTCCGCGAGTTTTTCTGCGCGTTCATCGGGAACCGTAACAATCCCAACATTCGGGTCTATTGTCGCGAAGGGGTAGTTTGCGATATTTATGTCTATTTTTGTAAGCGCTTTGAAAAGCGTTGACTTACCAACATTCGGAAGTCCGACTATTCCAACAGAGAGTTTCATTATTCAACAGTGACGCTTTTAGCAAGATTGCGCGGTTTGTCGACATCTAGGCCCTTAGAGGCGGCAATATAGTACGCAAAAAGGTGAAGCGGAACTACCGACAGTAAGGGAGTTAACATCTCGAGCGTCTTTGGAATATAGAATACGTCGTCGGCAAGCTTCGCAATATCCTTATCACCTTCAGTCGCAATTGCCAGAACCGGGCCGCGGCGGGCTTTGATTTCCTGGATATTCGAGATGTTTTTCTCGTAGACCGAATCTTGCGGAGCAATCACAACAGATGGAAAATTCTCGTCGATCATAGCAATCGGCCCGTGCTTCATTTCTCCGGATGCATAGCCCTCCGCATGAATATACGAAATTTCCTTAAGTTTCAGCGCCCCCTCTAGAGCGATCGGATAATTGTATTTGCGACCGAGGAAGAGAAAATTTGTGTAACTTGCGTATCTTGCCGCGATTTTCTTCATCTCTTCCTTGCGTCTCAAAATAGATTCCATGAAAGCTGGGACAGCAGATAACTCCTTCGCAATACGCTCGCCCGTAACTAATGACATCCCTCTCCTTCTTCCCATGAAAAGCGTGAGCAATGCCATGATGGCAACCTGCGAAACAAACGCTTTGCTCGATGCGACACTAATTTCCGGGCCTGCGTGCTGATAAACGCCGGCGTCGGTCTCACGGCTAACTGTGGAGCCAACGACATTCACTACGCCTAAAGTCAGCACGTTTTTCTCCTTTGCTTCACGCAAGCTAGCAAGTGTATCAGCAGTCTCCCCTGATTGGGAAATTGCTAAGAAAATATCATTCTCCTCGAAAATTGGTTTTCGATAACGAAACTCCGACCCAAGATCAAGCTCTACTGGAACACCAGCGTACTCTTCGATCATGTATTCACCTACTGCTCCAGCGAGATATGCTGTACCACAGGCGCAGATATGCAATCTATTGACTTGAACAATCTCATCCTCGACACGCTCGATTCCGCCAAGTTTGGCATTGCCGCTTCCAATTTCCAACCTTCCACGCGTCGCGTCTCTGACAGCGTCCGGCTCAGAGTCAATTTCTTTAAGCAAAAAATGCGGATAGTTACCTTTATCAACGATGCCGATCTCTAAGTCGAGCACTTCCGGATCACGAGAAATCTCTTCATTGCCTATTGTTCGGATTCTGTAGCCCGACGGAGTTACGGTGACAATTTCCCCATCGTTTATGTAAATGACGTTATTTGTGAATTTCATAATCGGAGTTGCATCCGATGCTATTATGAATTCATTCTTTCCAACGCCTAGGATGAGCGGGCTGAAGTTCCTTGCCGCCACAATTTTCTCGGGTTCATCTTCGCTTACTACCGCAATGCCGTACGTGCCCCTGACTTTCCCTAAGGCCAAACGCACCGCTTCCTCCAATACGCTTACGTCCTTTCTGATATCCTCTATAAGGTGTGCGATCGTTTCGGTGTCTGTTTCAGAAAGAAATTCGTGCCCTTTGCTTTTTAGCTCGCTCTTAATTTCTTTGTAGTTTTCTATAATTCCGTTATGCACTAAATAAATCGCTCCGCCGCATGCCCTGTGCGGGTGTGCGTTTCTCTCGGTAACGCCGCCGTGCGTCGCCCACCTGGTGTGGGCAATGCCAACGCTCCCCTCGCTCTCGCCGCGCTTCGCTACTTTGTCCTCAAGAACCGCGACTTTACCCACAGCGCGTTCTAGAAAAACTCCGTCCTTCTCGAGAACTGCTATACCAGCAGAGTCATAACCGCGATACTCTAATGCTTTGAGCCCGTCAATCAAAATTGGAGCCGCTCTTTCTTTTCCTAGATATGCTACGATGCCGCACATAATTATTTCTTCACAAAGTTATCACTTCTTAGTTTCTTATGATAGCTTATAGCGAACCGATGAGCCTCATCTCGAACTGTAATTAATTCCCTAAGGCTTGTCCATGAAGGCACTTCTCCAATTACATCATTCTTCTTTCGCGTAGGCCCCTTAGCGAGGCCGACAACGGGGATTCTTAAGCTCCTGCCTCGCAATACCTTGAGAATCGCGTTTACCTGCCCACTACCGCCGTCAACGAGAATCAGATCCGGTAGTCTCCATTTGTTGTTAAAGCGCCTGTAGAGCACCTCTGTGAGCATGGCGACGTCGTTCGAGCCCCTAACGGTCTTGATTCTAAACTTTCTATATTCATCCTTGTCCGGCACGCCGCCAGAAGAGACGACCATCGAGCCGACGGCTGAGTCCCCTGAAATATTCGAGATATCATATCCCTCAATACGCTTCACACCGTGACTCGTATCTGCGAATGATTTTCTGTCGTCTCCGATTAATGCAACGTCGTGTATATGTTTGAGCGCAAATATCTGTCGCTTTAGCTTCTCTGCTCTTTCGAAATTCAGCTCCTTACTCGCAAGCTTCATATCTTTTTCGAGCGAAGAAAGGATTCTTGTTTTCTTTCCTTCGAATAGAAGCTTTATATTAGCGATATCCTTTATGTACTCGCCTCTATCCGCTAAACCCACGCATGTCCCAGGACAAAGACCAAGTTGGTGGTCAAAGCACGGTTTTTTCATAACTCCAACTTTTTCCTCCTCATGGACGCTATATGGAAAGATCCTCCTAATTATGCGCAGAGCCTCGCGAATTTGAGAAGCAGAAGTGAATGGACCATATCGCTTAGATAAATTCGTTGTCGGTAAAGACCGCCCACGGGACAGCATAACCTGCGGGAACTTATTCTTGGTTATATCTACATAAAGAAAGCTTTTGTCGTCTTTCTCTTTCGCATTAAACGGAGGTTCGTATCTCTTAATAAGCTCCGCCTCAAGAATTAGAGCCTCTATCGTTGTATCTGTTTTTATATAATCAATTCTCTTCGCTTCTAAAATAAGCTTCTCGATCTTGTTATCGCCTGATTTCTGGAAATAACTTGAAACACGCCGTTTCAAATTCCCAGCTTTTCCAATGTATAAAATCTTTCCTCGGGCACCCTTAAATAAATAAACTCCTGGGGAGTCGGGTAAGTTTTTTATGTTCATCTACCTTTAAAAGGTTTCTCTAGGTAAGAGAGGGCCAAAAGCGCGTACACTTTTCCGCCTTCACCAGCATTAGTTTTCTTGCGCGCTTCCTCGATAGAGAATTTCCCAACTTGAAGATGCTCGTGTTTATCACTGCTCTCCAGCTTCGACGGAGTGAGATTACTCGCAAGAACCAAATGGTAAGTTGCGCTAAACCGCTCTGCCAGAGCGAATGTCGCAAGTTTTTCCAGTTTTCCTGCTTTGAATCCTATTTCTTCCTGA
>MHIV01000011.1:0-7149 GCA_001817685.1 Candidatus Colwellbacteria bacterium RIFCSPHIGHO2_02_FULL_45_17 | reverse complement strand
AAACACGCCGTTTCAAATTCCCAGCTTTTCCAATGTATAAAATCTTTCCTCGGGCACCCTTAAATAAATAAACTCCTGGGGAGTCCGGCAAATTCTTAGTTAAATCTGGCATAAGCCAATGTATCGTATTACACGGGGCACAAAACGAAAAGAGCCCTTTCGGGCTCTTTTCTTCGCTATCTAGTATCCGCGCTGTTGCCTGCGCTGTCTGTGACAGTCTCGGCAAAGCAGCTGGTCCAGACGTGCGGGGTCCGGCTCAAAGGGAAGTTCAGTAATTGCGGCTCCGCAATTGCTGCATTTCCAGTCTCCCTGGTACATCTTCCTTTCAAAGCCACCCCCTCGTTCGTTATCTGCCATCTCGCTTTTTACTTATGACCTTTGTATTAAAGCAAAACGGCGTCGTTAATACTTAGCAATTTTACTTCTAGGGGCGAGTTTAGCACACACGGGTTCCAAAGTCAAGCTAGCTCTATTTCAAGACTTTTCTCAAATACTCACCCGTATAGCTATCCTTGCACCGCACTATCTCCTCCGGCGTGCCTTTGGCGACAACCCTACCACCTTTATCCCCTCCCTCGGGGCCCAAATCAATCACCCAGTCGGCTGTTTTTATCACATCCAAGTTGTGTTCAATAATCACAACGGTGTTTCCCCTATCCACGAGACGCTGAAGAACAACAAGTAATTTTTTAACGTCGTCGTAGTGAAGACCTACGGTCGGCTCATCAAGGAGATAAAGCGTCCTTCTCGTATCACGCTTGCCTAACTCTTTCGCCAACTTCACGCGCTGTGCCTCACCACCAGAGAGAGTAACTGCGGACTGGCCAAGTTTCAGGTATCCTAGACCGACTTCGTCGAGAACTTTAAGCTTCTCGTAAAGCCATGGGATATCTTCGAAGAACTTAACCGCTTCCTCGATTGTGAGTTCTAGAACTTCGTAAATGTTTTTACCGTGGTAATCAACCTCGAGCGTCTCTTTATTAAACCTCTTACCTTTGCAAACATCGCAGTTTACATAAACGGTCGGCAAAAAGTGCATCTCGATTGCGATTTGTCCATGCCCCTCACAATTGTCACAACGTCCTCCTTTAACATTGAAGCTAAACCTCCCCGGTCTCCATCCGCGAATTCGAGCATCGTCTGTTGAGACAAATAACTCTCTGATGTGGATCCACGCACCAACGTATGTCGCGGGGTTTGAGCGAGGCGTGCGACCAATCGGCGACTGATCTACATTTACGACCCTATTTATATACTCGAGCCCTAGAATGGCGTGGTGCTTACCAGGGCTATAGCTTGCTTTATTAAACTTATTGGCCAGCGTTTTGTACAAAACGTCGTAAATAAGCGTACTCTTTCCTGATCCGGATACTCCTGTTACAACATTTAATTTGCGCAGGGGTATGTCCACATCCAAATTCTGAAGATTATTTTCGGTGGCTCCTTTAATCTTTAGAAAATCTCCCGGAGTTTTAACTTTCCGCCTATGTTTAGGAATTTCGATTTTCTCGTCTCCGCGTAAGTAATCGAGCGTAAGAGACTTCTTTTTCTTGTCCTTGATAATGTCAGGGATCGCGCCCGTTACAACAATCTCACCTCCGTGAACCCCCGCCCTAGGCCCTATATCAACTAGATAATCGCTTGCTCTTATGGTTGCCTCGTCGTGCTCAACAACTATGATTGTGTTACCCAAATCACGGAGCTCGTGTAGAGTCTCGATCAATTTGTCGTTATCTCTCTGGTGAAGGCCTATAGTCGGCTCATCGAGAATATAAAGCGCCCCGACAAGACGCGAGCCGATTTGGGAGGCAAGTCGAATTCTTTGTGATTCACCTCCAGAGAGAGTCCCGGCTTTTCTAGCAAGTGTGAGATAATCCAACCCTACGTCATTCATAAACGAAAGTCTGTTATTAATTTCCCGAAGCGGTGTCTCCGCAATGTCTTTTTGATTCTTATCCAATTTCTTGTCTAGGGAATGGAAAAACTTTAGAGCTTCGCCAACGGAGAAACCAGACACTTCCGATATATTTTTGCCCGCCATTAGGACATTTAGCGCTTCCGGTCGCAGTCTTTTGCCATAGCACTCTTCGCATATTTTTTCTGACCATACATCTTTCGTGCCCAATCCGTGGCATGCCTCACACGCTCCGTAAGGGCTGTTGAATGAAAACAATCTCGGCTCTATATCAGGAAACGAAAAATTATCGTTTGGGCAGGAAAACTTGGACGAAAAACTAACCTCGCGTTCCTTGCCTCTTACTTCTTTTCCTCTCGTCACTTTTGTATAAAGCCCACTCTCTGTAGGAGAAAACATTACAGTCACTACGTCGCGCCCATACTTCAAGGCTTTTTCGATTGCCTCGCTCAAACGAAGCCTGTTGTCCTTATCGCTGAAGTCCAGATTTGAAAGAATTTTATCTAATACGAGCTCTATCGTGTGCTGTTTATACCTGCTCATATCGATTCTTTCCCGGAGCGATTTGAATTCGCCGTCCACGCGCGCTTCTGTGAAACCGCTTCCGAGAAAATCATAAAGGAGCTGATAGTACTCCCCTTTTCTTCCTCGCACGACGGGCGCCATTATGACAAGTTCTTTGGTCTCTTTGTATTCCTTAATTGCCGCTATGACCGAATCGACTATTTCGCTTAAATCCATACTCCGGATTTCTTTCCCGCAGATCGGGCAAAATGGCTTTCCAGCCCGCGAAAACAAAACTCTCAAATAGTCATAGATTTCTGTAATGGTGGCTACTGTCGAGCGTGGGTTAGAAGAATGCGCTTTCTGATCTATGGAAATGGCGGGAGAAAGTCCTTCTATTTCATCGACGTCCGGCTTATCGAGTCTCCCCAGAAACTGCCTGGCGTAAGCAGAAAGTGATTCTATATACCTTCTCTGCCCCTCGGCAAAAATGGTGTCAAAAGCGAGAGAGGATTTCCCTGAGCCCGAAAGACCAGTAAAAACAATCATCTTGTTTCTCGGAATCTCTAGGTCGATATTTTTTAGGTTATGTTCCCGCGCACCGCGGATTATAATTTTGTCTATCATTTTCTTCTCGATCTTATATATTCAATTTCTTTCTTCGCCTTGCCTCCGCTTTTCAAAAGAACTATCTCGTCCCTTAAAATCGCGGCAAGCTCAAAGTCGAGCCCTGAAGCGGCTTCTCTCATCTCACGTTCCTTCTCTTTAATCAATGTTTCTACTTGTTTCTTGGACTTAGGTATCGGCCTGGTCTCAAGCTCGAGTATGTCCTCTATTGGAACTATGTCGGAAATCTTCTTAACAATTGTCTTCGGTGTGATGTTGTGTTTTTTGTTATAGGCAATCTGAAGTTTTCGCCGCCTGTCTGTCTCATCGACTGCCTTCTTTATAGATCCTGTAATATTGTCGGCGTAAATTAGAACCTCTCCTCTCACGTTTCTCGCGGCGCGACCTATTGTCTGAATTAGAGAAGTTTCACTTCTTAAAAATCCTTCCTTGTCAGCATCTAAAATTGCAACTAGCGAGACCTCCGGCAAGTCTAGTCCTTCGCGCAGGAGATTCACGCCGACAAGCACATCGAAATTTCCACGTCTCAATGCGGTTAAAATCTTGATTCGCTCAAGTGTTTTCACATCACTATGAAGGTAGGCCACCTTAAATTTTTTCTCATGCATATATTCGCTCAAGTCTTCCGCCATCCGTTTTGTAAGAGTCGTGATAAGCACCCTCTCTTTTACTCCACCAGCCGGCGGATTCACGCGCTCTTCCACTCTAGGGAGGAGGTTGTCTATCTGCCCGCGTGCTGGGAGAATCGTAACTTTCGGATCAACGAGTCCAGTGGGACGAATGATTTGTTCAACAATCTGCCCGCTCACTTTTTTCTCGTACGGTCCGGGGGTCGCGGATGTATAAATAACTTGCCCAATTCTTTTCATAAATTCAGGGAATCTTAGAGGACGATTGTCTTTCGCGGATGGCAATCTAAATCCGTGTTCAACAAGCGTTCTCTTGCGCGATGCGTCTCCTTCATACATTCCGCCGAGCTGCGGAACTGTAACGTGGGACTCATCGATTACAGTGAGAAAGCCGGCTTCTTGCCCTGAGCCTGTCGAATGGGGAAAATAATTCAAGAGTGTCGCCGGTGGCTCACCTTCCCTTCTTCCGGAGAGATGTCTCGAGTAATTCTCGATCCCGTTGCAGTAGCCGACTTCGCGTATCATCGCCATATCAGCCTTGGTTCTCCTTTCTAATCTTTCGGCCTCGAGATATTTTTTCTCTTTCTCGAACTTTAGAAGTTGGTCGTTAAGTTCCTCTTTAATTAATTTCAGCGCTCTCTGTCTTTCATCCTCCGGCGTCAAGAAATGCTTTGCTGGAGAAATAAAAACGTCCGTCGTTGTAGAAGTCCTCCCCTCCTCAAAACCTTTGACTGGATCGATTACATAGATTTTCTCGATCTGATTTTCCTTCAACACGAAATTGTAGATAACTTCCTCGTAGGGCGGCATAATTTCCCAATTATCGCCAGTCAAACGAAAAGTTCCGCGCTTTAAGTCTGCGGTAGTGCGGGTAAAGTGCATTTGGATAAGCTTTCTCATCAAATCCTTTCGCGTTAGCTGATCGCCTTTTCTAAAATGAATTATTCCAGCTTCGTATTCTTCCGGGGCGCCGAGACCGTAGATACAAGACACGGAGGCAACGACTATAACATCGTTACGTGTGAGAAGCGACATTGTCGCCGCGTGGCGCAATCTATCAATTTCGTCGTTTATCAATGCCTCCTTACCTATATACGTATCCGTTGTCGGTATATACGCCTCGGGTTGATAATAGTCGTAGTACGATACGAAGTAATGAACCGCGTTTTTCGGAAAAAGTTCTCTGAATTCATTGCAGAGCTGTGCGGCAAGAGTTTTATTGTGTGCTATGACAAGCGTGGGCTTTTGAATTTTCTCGATGACATTTGCAATCGTGAAGGTCTTGCCGGATCCTGTAACACCAAGCAATGTCTGGTGCTTATGTCCAGTGCCCAAACCAGACACAAGTTTTTTAATGGCGTCTGGCTGATCCCCAGCTGGTTTGTTATTCGATTTAATTTGGAACTCGTTATTCGTCATTTGAAGCTTGCCATTTGTCATTTGTACTTTTTAGATACACAAACTCCCCCTCTTCTTTGCTCTGTAAGGGGGTGATAAAACAAGTTTACCTTTTCGGAGAAAAAAGTCTACAACGCCTCTCTAAATTCTCTGATTATCTCATCCGGCAACGGATCCCCCGCCCTAGTTCTCCCAGGATATATCCACGCTGAGATCACACGTCTTTTTTCTTTAGTATCGGCAACCATCACCCAAATTTCCCTATCTTTCTTGTTACCAAACGGCTGCATAACGGCAATTGTGTCTTCCGCAATGCCTTCTTCAACACGGAAAGGATTTCTAATGACACGCTTAACTCGCTGTTCTGACAATCTGTAATACCGCATCTTTGCCTGTGAATGATTCGTCCAGTAAAGCTTCTTCATCTGATATAATCAATATTAATGGATAAATCCTATAAGTTCACGGTTGCTCTGATTCTACTCGTTTCCCTAGCCGTTATGGTGGCAGTCTCCATACAGGAGGCCGGAACACAGGACGAACTGGCTCATATTCCATCTGGGTACAGCTATGTACGGTATCTCGACTATAGGTTAAACCCAGAACACCCACCACTTGTTAAGATTCTCTCTGGGATCCCGCTTCTTTTCTTCGATTTAAACTTCCCCACCGATAGTTTGAGTTGGATTGATTCAGTGAACGGCCAGTGGGATATCGGCGCAAAATTTCTGTACGACTACGGAAATGACCCCGATCAAATAATACAATTGGCAAGGGTCGGCCCGATGTTGCTCACCCTCATCCTTATAGTCTTCATATTCGTCTGGTCCAAAGAATTAATGGGGCCAAAGTGGGCATTACTACCAACAGTCCTCACCGCACTCTCGCCAAATTTCCTTGCGCATGGGCATTATGTGACAACCGACGTAGGCGCGGTATTAGGAACATTCGCTGCGATGTATTACTTGGTTAAATATCTAGACCGCCCCTCGAGAAAACATTTAATATGGGCGGGTCTCGCATTCGGAGTCGCGGCATTGATGAAATTCTCGACCGTTCTTCTTATCCCATTATTTCTCCTTCTAATCTTCGTTTATTGGATAGTAGAAATCTTACGAACTAGAAAATTAATACAATCCAATAAGTTTAAGTACTTCTTGCTATTAGGATTTAAGCACTTAGGAAAAGTCGCTCTGGTCTTTATAATAGGATTCTCTTTGCTTTATCCTTTTTACTTTTTAACCACGATTAATTATCCACCGGCAAAACAGCTCTCAGACACACAGTTTATTTTGAGCACTTTCGCGGATGGCCAGCCCGTAGCCGGCGAACCATGCTACGCGATAAACCCAAAACGCTGCGCGGCGGAAGTTGTTATATGGATGGCGGACAAACCGATGATAAGGCCTGTCGGACATTATCTCCTCGGGATTCTAATGGTTATACAAAGATCCGCGGGCGGAAACACAGCATACTTTTTAGGAGAGGTCTCGAATTTGGGTAATAAATTATATTTCCCAGCGGCATACGCTCTTAAAGAACCTTTGCCTCTCTTGATATTAGTGGGGCTTGGCTTTCTTTCCGGGGCATACAGAATTGGCAAGACTTTTATTGCGAAGAAACGACACAAATTTGTTAACTACTTTGGCACACACACCGCAGAATTCTCGATGCTGATGTTTCTCGTCATCTATGGGGTCTGGAGTATAAATAGTCCGCTCAACATCGGAGTAAGGCACTTAATGCCGATGATGCCATTTATGTATATCCTCGGTACAGAATCCATAAAAAAGTGGGTGCATGGAAACGGCCCACGGAAATCTTTCAAAGTTGGGTTTGTCTACCTAATAACGCTTTGGTTTCTAGCCGATGTCGCGCTTGCATATCCATATTACCTTTCTTACTACAACGAATTCGTCGGGACAAAGAATGGCTGGCAATACATAACAGATTCAAACTACGACTGGGGGCAGGACTTGAAACGACTCGAAACATACGTGGAGGAAAACAATATTGATAGAATCGCAGTCAATTACTTTGGCGCAGGAAATCCTCAATATTATATGCCGGGCGTGG
>MHIV01000010.1 GCA_001817685.1 Candidatus Colwellbacteria bacterium RIFCSPHIGHO2_02_FULL_45_17 | reverse complement strand
TTGAGTCACCGAAGGTGACACCAAGCTCAAATGTCTCCGAGACGTTCCATAGAATATAAACTCATTCATATTGATTCGACGAAATGTGTTTATATGTTCGTTCATTTTAGCACGAACAAACAAAACAGGACTATCTGGGTGGTTCGCTCGCACACGTCATTCAGAACCAGAATAATCCAGCTCCAGCGGCTGGATTTTCTTCGCCCTCGGTTCTCTCCATAATCCCAAGCGAGAGAACCTGCGGGATGTTCTTCATGACGTATACTCACTCTCTTTAAAAAAAACAAAGCAGGACTATCTTGGGAGATAGTCCTGTTTTGGAGGCAATCCGTAAGCCGGATTCTGTATCTGATAGTAATTTATCTAGACCCTCGATTACTCTCGGGCTCATGCGGTACTCTCCAACCGAAGTCGGAGTACGACCTTGCACCCGGGTAAGGATTTTGCCGTTTCATCTTGGCTTTCTTATCCCTATAGCCAAGCAGAACCTTCTACGTTGGGATTGGGTTCGTCCGACTCTTGCGAGTCGAGACCGTTACTGCTCGCACCTCTACACTTACGTGCGACGGGCGTTACCCGCTACCTTGCTCTTCGACCGAAGTCGAAGGGGTGTCCGGACTTTCCTCTTTACTCCTTTGGGTTTCCGAATGTGAAGAGCAGTCGATGACCGATAATGGAAACTTCTAGAGAAAAGCTACTATCTGGATTACCTCCGAGGTTTTTTGTAACACAAATGACTGGTTTTAGCAACAAAGAGTGGCCAGAGTTCTTATAGAAGCATATTTAACGCTCTATTGACGAGAGAATCGGCTTGCTTGTTCTTGTCCCGTGTCACGTGCGTAAATGTCACGCTCTTGAAATCTTGTTTTAAATTCCAAACTTCGATGAAGAGTGGTTGTAAGTTAGAGTCTTTGATTTTATATTCACCTTTCAGTTGTTTCACTAAAAGCTCACTGTCCGTACGAAGCTCGACGTCGGTTTGCTCTGCTTTCTTTTTTGTGAGAAGCTGTTTTGCTTTCTTCAGAGCGAATATTACCGCCGAATACTCTGCAACATTATTCGTTGTGTGTCCGATTGATTCACCATACTCTTTACCTCCGACAACAGCACCTATGGCGGCCGAGCCAGGATTACCTCTTGATCCCCCGTCCGTATAAATTATGTATTTTTTGTCTGCCATGGAAATTCTGATTCATCTCTAACAACAAAACCTGCAGCTGATTTATGGCCGCCGCCACCATATTTCTGCGCGATATCCCCGACATTAACCTTTCCATCTTTATCAGAACGTAAAGATACTCTAATAACATCGTTTGAGTGCGCCCATATGATGCCGATGTCATATCCCTTTCTGACAATCGTGTTACCTAACTGTGAAGGTAAAACTGGAGAGTTAACTACGAGCGCCCTAAATCCATCTAAGTTAACCTCCTCTCCTTCTTCTATCATTTCTTCGACAAGTCTTATCTGATATTCCAGCAGATCTTTGCCCTTACCTAGAAATGCTTTTCTTTTATTCTCATCTTCAAATTCTTCGATTATCGCATCGAGTTTCTCGAAGTCGAATGGGACAGTCGCCGAGAAGGCAAGAAAGTCTTCCGCACGCGGCATGTCAAACCTCCAAAGGTCTATATCTTCTACATATTCCAAGTAGACTGGAGTTTTTTCGCCCGGGAAAAAATATTCCCACGCCAACACAGCTCCAGAATGATCGTTATCAAAAACGTGATTCGGAATGCTTTCAGTTACTTCCTTGGATGTTATGTGGTGATCTATCAAAGTTAGCGACTTGGTTATATCGAGAAGCATCCCTGTTGTCTCTTTGGAATATGAAAAATCTATTATGAATACGTCTTTACCGTCGAGTCCAGGTGGCGGCGGCTCGTGGTGAATTACGCCTAAATAATCTGCTCTCTTGCCGAATTTCTTTCTCGCGGCCCACGCACCACTAAACCCATCGGTGCAGTTGTTGTGATATAAAACTACAGTATCCTTTAACATTTCTTACTTTCTGGCTTTTGTTTTCTCATTTTTAATGGCTTCGAGGGCGGGCATTTTTCCTCCAGCAAGGAAATGTAGCATTGCTCCTCCTCCTGTTGAATAAAACACGTTGGCGACTCTTTGCCTTTTGACTCGTTTATGAAGTGAGGAGAACGTATCTGCTCCGCCTATTATTATGTTGGCTTTCTTGTTCCCTAGGACTGCTTTCGCAACAGCTGCGCTTCCTTTTGCGAATCTTTTATCTTCAAATTTCCCCATAGGCCCAGCCCACACAATAGTTTCGGCTTGGCTTATTATTCTCGAATATTCTTTTCTCGTATCTGGCCCTATATCAAGAATTGCGCTTTTTTCTCCTGCTATATCTGTCGGTAGCATAATTTTCTTACTTTTCATAAGCTTTGCTACGTCTTTAACAAATTGTTGTTCATAGAGCGACTTACCCACATCGAGGCCAGCCGCTTTAAGAAAAGTATTGGCAACTGCGCCACCCGTAAGAACTGCGCTAGTTTTCGGAAGTAATTTCTCAATCGTACTGGCTTTATCTTTTATTTTTGCGCCCCCGATTATTAACACGAATGGTTTTCTGGGATTCTTTAAAGTTTTTGTAAGAGCCTTTGTCTCCTCTTTAATTATTTGGCCCTGTCTTGATGGCAAATATTTTGTTATTCCGACCAGCGAGGCGGATTCATGGTGACTTGTGGCAAAATCGTTATTTATATATACGTCCCCGAGGCTAGCAAGAGATTTAGCAAATTTCTGACTGTTCTCTGTCTCTCCCTTGTCGAATCTTAGATTCTCAAGTAAGAAAACTGTACCGGCTGGTTGCTTATCGATTATTCTTTTTGCGCTTTTTATCGTCGAGAGAAAAACGACCTTCTTTCCTAAGGATTTTGATAGTAAAGCTTGAAACGGCCTAAGACTAAGTGCTTTATCGAACCCCTTTGGTCTCCCCTTGTGAGACAAGATTACAACTTTGTTGTTTTTCTTTGATAGGGCTTCGACCGAGTTGACCGCAACCCTAAATCTAAGAGATTGACTCATGTTCTTTCCCTTAATATCCAGGTTTAACCTAACCAGGTAGATAGTCATGTGAATAAGTATAACCATGAAGTAGAAGCTGCGCTACACTTCGTGACAAACATCGAGAGAGAAACTGCCTAAAAACGAACCCCGCCCTCTATGCCAACGAAACATTCATTAGCTTAGAGGGCGGGGTCGCACCAAGTAAGATGATAGCCTTTGTTCGAGAAACTCGGGCAAGGACTATAGTCACTCACTTCGAGGGCACTATACCACAAGTTCCGGGGAAAAGCAAGCCCATCTGAGATTTAGTGCCGAGGGGGCAGATATTTCAGGTCGCTTGCCCTTTCTTGCGGCCTGACCTGAAAACTATAAACTTATAGCCGACGAAATTTGACGCCAAGGCAGAAAGAGTAGCCGCGAAGGCGCTCACATTAGCCCATAGAATCGGGGAAAGGTTCCAAAGCGGCCCAATTTGGTTAACAAGCAAAGATGCTACGCCAACGTTCAGGCCCAATCCCACAACGCTTACCGCAAGAAATTCGAGAATTTCGCCTTGTTTCCTTTCTTTGAATTCGAAAGTCCAGTGCTTATTCCAAAAATAACTGTTTACTACCGCTATTGTAAAAGCGACACCCTTGATGAAAGAAAACTTTGAACCCGAGGTTATATCTGTGAAAATAATGAGAAGATTAAGAACTCCGAAATCGACGAATGTGTTGAGCCCACCGACAACAATAAACTTTCCCAGTTGCCATAGAACCCTAACCCACCTTTCCAAAAAATGCAGTGTAAAAAGACCGATAATTGTAAGTGCACCAAGCGCAACAGAAATTAGGACTTGCCGTGCCTGAGTCAGATTTTCCGCAACATTTAGAACCGTTGGATACGACAGCACGGTTACTAGTACTGCGGCGAGAAAACTAAACGATAAGTCTTTTTTACTCATATCCTAATTATACCAGAGGCGTTGCTGCACTCACGATTTTTTGAAATTCCTTTGGTTTTAGGCTTTCCCCACCGACCAGCGCCCCGTCAATATCATCTCGTCCTAAAAATTCTTTAGCATTTTTTGCGTTGACTGAGCCGCCGTATATTACGCCTCTGACATTTACAAGGTTTTTAATGTAGGCGCATATCTCTGCAGCTTCTTCTGGAATATCGGGCTCCGCGTTTTGACTGGTGCTGATTGCCCAGATTGGCTCGTATGTAATTATGACTTTTTTGGCATCGGACCTCTTTACACCTCTTAGATCGTACCTTATCTGATTAGTTATAAAATCTTTTGCGCTGCGAATGCCGTCTTTTCTAATTTGGATTGGTTCCCCGACGCAGAGAATGACTTGCAACCCTTCGCTAAGCGCGGCTTTAATTTTCTTGTTTATCATATCGTCTGTTTCGCCAAGATAAGCTCTCCTTTCGCTATGCCCTGCTATAACAAAACTAACGCTCAAATTCTTTAGCTGACTCGGCGAAACCTCTCCGGTGAACGGACCGCCGTTCTCCCAAAACACATTCTGAGCCCCGAGTGATGCGTGTTTCAGTACAGATCGAACCCTCTCCAGATATTGAAAAGGAGGGATTATAATTACTCCCTCATAGTCTTCCGCTAATGCCAATCTTTCTGCTGTTTTCGCGGTATCTGGATTACTTTTCCAATTAGCGGCAATTAGTTTCATGCTTTTACTATAACCTATCGTCTATTTGCTAGCATCTTCTTTCGGTGATGCCAAATCCGCCAAGCGACTCCTGCCAGGACTCCACCAGCTATCGCAAAATCAAATTTTCTAAAATAAGGTTCTATTACGCTCCAATTCTCTCCCAGTATGAAACCTACGCGCGTGAGCACCCAGCTCCATAGAAGTGAGCCAGCAAATGTAAGTGCAGAAAATTTCCAGATATTCACTTTAAACATTCCTGCCGGGAACGAAATAAATGTTCTTACAATCGGCAGAAGTCTAGCAATAAATACAGACCAAACTCCGAACTTATTAAACCACCTTTCTGCCCTTTTAAACTCTAATTTGCTTCTAATTTTTCCATCTAGTTTTGATGCCGCGAAGTAAGAAATTATGGAACCGACTAGATTTCCGAACGCACCGACAAAAACTATAACCCAGAAACTAAAAACACCCGTTCCGACGAGAAAACCGGAGAAAGGCATTATCACCTCGGACGGAATTGGAATATTTGCGCTCTCGAGGGTCATCAAAACGAACACGCCGATAACTCCCCAACTTTCAATGGTTTCTAATACGAACGTAGAAATTATAGAGACTAGATCACTTAGCATCTCTTAGAAATGAAGCTGCATCATCTGGATCCATTGGATTTACCTCCACTGATGTGCCGAGCTCAAATCCGGCTGATATATTTGTTCTTGGAACAACTTCGATGTGCCAGTGATAGTGTGAATACTTTTCACGATCGCGCGAGGGCGCAGTGTGAATAAAAAAGTTGTAGTCTGGATCGTTAAGAGCTTTCTTCAGTCTTTTAAGCGCGGTTTGCAGGGCCTCTCCGATACTTCCCAATTCTCGTTCATCTGTGTCCTCAAAATATGGATGATGCTTCTTCGGAAACACCCGCATTTCAAATGGTTCTTTCGAGGCGTAGGGCGCGAAAACTATTGCGTCTTTTGTCTCACAAATAATGCGCTTTTTCTGTTCAACCTCCCAGTTAATCTGGGTGCAATGAACACAGGCGTCATTTTTCTCTTTGTAGTTTGCAGAGCCGTGTAAAGAACGCCGCACATCGGGTGGAATAATTGGAATGGCTAGTATTTGGTAATGCGGGTGATAAATCGTCGCACCAGCGGTCTCACCGAAATTTGCGAATGTGTGAATATACGCGATGTTGTTGTCATTTGCGAGACTTCTATACCTTTGCCTAAATACTTTTAGCACAAGAAATGCATCGTCGGAATCTAAATCCGGAAACGCTTTGTGATGATCTCTTGTAATTATTACTTCATGATAACCATACCCCGGCAAAACGAAAAACGGACCCTCTTTTTCTTCGTCTATCACCCACAATCCATCTTTTGTGACTGCTGGATATTTATTCAAAATCGCCTGAACTTTCCAGTACTTACCATCTGGTTCTGACAAAATGACTTTGCCGCCGGAGGCGGCTTCACGTGGATTCTCAAACTTGCATCCGATCTTGGGAGCACGCTTTCTTTTTTTAGCTTTGAAATCGTGTGGCCTTCTGCCCCTGCTAGGCGAAATTAATACCCAATCGCCGGATACCAAATCTTGACGAAATTCATTCATAAACAACTACTTAAGCCTATTCTCATAATACCATCCGAATACATCTCTAGCTATTGGTATAACGTTCAAACTCCCCTCTTTCGCATCTTCTACTAGAATAAGCACAGCGATTTTGGGATTTTCCGTTGGAGTATAACCTACGATTAGCGCGTTTGTTTTAGTATTTCCGGCAATCTGAGGAGTTCCTGTTTTTGCGGCAACTTTTATGGGCAAGTCTCCGAGGAGATGTGCCGACCCGTAATCTTTGTCTACCACATCTTCCATTCCCTCTCTAACATCCCCTAGAAATGCGGATAAGTCTGAAAGATTAACAATTTCTTGAGCTTCGCCGGATTCTACCAAATGAGGTCTTACGGCTTTGCCTTCGGCTATTGCTATTACACCATTTAACAGTTCAAGCAAACTTATTTTCAGGTCCCCCTGTCCAATTGCAACGTTATAAGTATCACCAACTCGCCAAATTGAACCAGTTCTTTCCTCTTTTTCGTCCGGACTTGGTAGAAATCCGACTGCCTCGCCTGGCAAATCAATCCCAGTGGAATTACCGAGGCCGAATTCCTGCCAATATTCTCTCAACTTCTCGATTCCGACACCTCTCATATTTTCAAAGCCCCCCCCTATGACGTAGAAATAGACGTTACTCGAAACCGCGATGGCGGAATGCAAATCAACCCAACCATGAGCTTTCCAATCAACGAACCTACTCGGGCTATCCGGAAAATATGGGTTTGGGATCTCTATATAACCCGCGGAAAATATCTGAGTGCTCGGATCTACAACTCCCTCTGCAAGAGCCGCTACGGCGTGAATTGGTTTTATAGCCGACCCAGGGCTATATAAACCGGACACGACTCTGTTAAAGAGGGGCTGATTCGCATTATCTAAATACTCTGAAACATTATTCGCGTCGAAGCTCGGAAAACTCATTAACGCAAGCACCTCGCCGTTCTCCGGATTGATGGCTAGACCAGCTCCGGATGTTCTTCCGAGAGAAGTCAGCTCCTGGAGCATTCTATTGTAAAAGTATTTCTGGAATTCTGCGTCGATTGTCGTTTGCAATTCATGACCGGCTATCGGCTCCCTTGTTCTCTTCACACTCTCAAGATCACCTTTGGCGTTTCTGAATATCGTTACGGAGCCGTTTTCGCCTCTGAGAACATCGTCGTAGAATGCCTCAAGCCCCGCTTGCCCTATGAAATCATTAAGTGCCAGATTTTCGTCTCTAACTAAATCCTCGCTGGTGACAAGGCCTACATACCCAACGATATGCGAAAAAGCGGGGTCGTCATATTTTCTCTTGAAATCTTCCTCCACAATGAGAGATTTGGTATTTAGCGTCTCTATGGCTATAACCTGCTCTCTTGTTACATCCCGCTTCAATATGACATCCGTAACGCTTTCCAGATTTGTGTCTTCAAGGTGCTTTGCGACTTCGTCTCTTTCAAGACCAAGTACCTCCTCAGCGGCCCTTAGAACGATTTCTCTCTCTCCGCTCCTTATCATCTCATCAAGTTGCAGAAAAACAGTGAAGATTACCTGGTTTTCAACGAGTGCCTCTCCGTTTCTGTCGAGAATTATTCCGCGTGGTGCAATAAGCGGAATATCTTGGTTCGTGTTAGACTCCGCTCTTTCTCTATAAGAACTTCCCTCTACGCCAGTGAGAAATACAATTCTTCCGACAAATATAACTCCGACTACGACCGCAACAAGAAAAACAGCTGAAGACACGTTCGAAGTTAAGGGCGTCTCGCGAATGTTTAACTCTCCATCAGAGATACTGTCGGATATTACCTCGTCAAAGTCTATTCTCTTTTGGTTTTTTCTTTTTGCCATACAAAATTTCTAATACCAGGAGGAATATTAAGATAAGCGATGTATTTATTATAACCTCTAGCACGATTGAGCTTATGTCAGAAAATGATGGATTCAGAATTACAGTCCCTGCGGCAACGGCAATGATACTATTGATACCCCGTCTCCAAGGCAGATAATCGACGAGCGCCATAGCTAAAAGTGCAGTTGATATAAAGATTACATCCGCCCAACTTATCCATGGGGAAAATTTTAATATGAACGCTGAGAGAAGAATTAACCCTACGCGCGTTGTCCAACCCTTGTTGACACACGCAAGGACGACTAACAGCACGATAATTAGATTCGGTTTAATTCCTCCTTTTATTATGATTGCAGCCGTAGTCTGAAGAAACGAAGCAACCGTTACGAGAATTACGCTAACGATAAACTGTAACATCTCGCAGGGTTTTAAGTTTAAGCGTAGGCTCTAACGCTGCCTCTTGGAATACATCCCCCTCTGTGTTGTGTAACTCTTTTATGTAGCCGAGTTCTAAGCCGTATGGAAAGTTTTTATCTGCAGATATTACAGTATCTCCCTCTTCTACAAGCGCGTCTTGCGGTATCAGAGAAATGCTTAATTCATTACCTCCACTCATCAAAGCGTCCACTTCAGAATCCCCGATTCTTACGGCCATTTCCCATGACGGGTCAAAGATTGTCGTCACAACGCTGGATGATTTTAGAACACTTTTCACTTGTCCAACGAGAATCGTTCCAGAGTGAACCACGGCTTCCCCAGACTTTATGCCTTGGCTTCCACCTGCAGCGATTGCAAGCTCGCTTCTGCTACTAAACGGATAACTTGAATATACCTTGATGGAGCGGACGGCATCATTTTCCTTTCCTAAAAGCTGTATTCTTAAACTCTCGTTTTCATCCTCCAATACATCTACGCGCCTTTTAAGATCTTCGGCATTATCGAACCCAGTGCCCAGAACGTCACCGAAAAGCGAGCTCAGCGAAAGTTTGGCCTTAAATAGCGGGCCACCTTGAACAACTAGAACACCAAGTAATATCAAGGCTCCAGTCGAGACGTATTTTCTCATAAGTTTATTGGCAGAGGACGATTTTGGTTAGACAAAATTGTCTCGTATTTGGGTAAGTCTTCAATAATGATTCCGAGGCCCCGGACAGCGCATGTTAAAGGATCGTCTACTAGTGTTGTTTTTACAGACAATTCTTTCGTCAAAAATTGATCCATTCCTCTTAATAGTGCACCGCCGCCGGCCAGAAATATTCCCCTCTGGTATACATCGCCCACAAGTTCTGGTGGTGATTCCTCAAGTAATTCTTTTATCGCTTCCGAAATTCCTTTGAGAGATTTCTGCAAAGCCCCTCTAATATGATTATTCCTGACAGAAACTTCTTTTGGTAAGCCCGAACCAAAATCTCTACCCCTAACGGCAATCTCTTTTCGTTCTTCGAGCGGGATGGCAGAACCAATTGAAGTTTTTATGGCCTCAGCTGTTGGTTCGCCAACAAGTATTTTGTATTCGTTCTTCATAAATTTTGCTATGTCGTCGTTGAACTGCTGTCCGGCAATTTTTATACTTCTTGACTTTACGGCGCCTCCTACGGAGATTATAGATATTTCCGTCGAACCGCCGCCTATATTTATTATCAAACTCGCGGTCGCTTCTTCCACGGGCAATCGCATTCCTATCGCGGATGCTATTGGTTCTTCAACAAGCAATACCTTAGACGCACCCGCAGAGACAACGGCATCTTCTACTGATTTTCTTTCTACTTCAGTGAGGTTGGTCGGAATTGTTATAGCGGCTAGATGATATCTCGACATCACATTCTTACCGCTCGCTTTTTTCAAAAAGTGTCTCAGTATTTCCTCGGTCATTTCGAAATCCGAGATAACTCCATTCATAAGCGGCTTAATTAGCGTCACGTGCGCGGGGACTCTATCGAGCATTTTTTTGGCCTCTTCGCCTATTGCTAGAATTTGCTCAGTTCTATTGTTAACCGCGACTAACGTTGGTTGATCAACGACAATACCGTGCCCTTTTACATAAATCAGGGTGTTCGCCGTGCCAAGGTCTATGCCGACAACTCTATAGAAGTTTTCCAATAGCTTTATCATATGTCAGAAGTTCTGCTTTCCCGGAATTACGCCTTTTACATTCGACTTTGGTCCCTGTCTTTTTACTAACGACAAATCTCCACGGAATCCCGATCAAATCTGAATCTTTAAACTTTTCCCCCGGCGTCGCATCTCTGTCGTCGTAAAGAACCTCAACGCCCCTATCTTCCAGTTTTTTGTAAAGAGTTTCGCCAGAACCCTTCTCAAGTTCTATTAAGTGAACTTGGAACGGCGCTACAGAGTCAGGCCAAATTATTCCGCTATCGTCAGAAAGTGTTTCCACTATAGTAGCCATCAGTCTGCCGAGTCCTATGCCGTAGCTTCCGACGTATACTGGATGTTCCTTGCCGCTTTTGTCTTTAAAAGTTACGCCCATATTCTCGGAGTACTTTGTCCCAAATTTGAAAATATTACCGACTTCTATCGCTTTTTCCTCGACAAGATCCTTTTTGGAAACACCGATCTCCTTCAGCACGCTTTCGCTCATAACTTCTTTGTTGATTGCTATCTTTCCCTTCTTATCAAGATATATTACGTCTTCTCCGGCAGAAGAGAGCGTCTGGAACTCATGACTAAACTTTGTAAATAAGCCACCGCTTGCGAATGTGAGATATGTAATATTGCCGATTCCTACCCTATCAAAAATACGCATATATGCCTTCTTCATTGTTTCATAGAACTTGTCGAGACCCTCTCCGTCTACGTTGAAGGAATAAAGATCTTTCATTATGAACTCTCTCCCCCTAAGAAGACCGCTCTTTGCACGAGGTTCGTTTCTAAATTTATTTTGGAATTGATAAACGTATACCGGCATGTCCTTATAAGACCCGATGTGGTGCCTTACCATATTCATAATTGGCTCCTCGTGGGACCACGCAAACCCAACTTTTCCGGTTCTGTCTTTAAACCAAATGTCTATTTTCTTATCGCTCCACCTGTCGTTTCTTTCCCAAACAGCTTGATCTTGCAAAGAAGACATTAAGATTTCCTGTCCTCCGATTCTATTCATTTCCTCGCGAATGATATTCTCGATCTTTGTTAAGACACGCACACCCAAAGGAAGATATGAATAAACGCCTGCTAATTCTTTATGCACGAATCCCCCCTTTATTAGGAGTTTGGCGTTCGTCGCGACCTCGTCTTTAGGGAGAGTTTTGCGAGTCTTCGTATATAAAGAGGTTTGTCTCATTAACTTAGAATATATTAATTATATCCTTGATTGTCACTACAACCATTAGTAGGAGGAGGACAGCCAATCCAATGGCGTTTGCGAATATTTCGAATTTCTCACTAAGCCTCCGCCCGATGATTTTCTCAACCACGATTGACAGCAACCTACCTCCATCAAGAGCAGGAAACGGTACCAAGTTTATAACAACGAGATTTAGGGATATTAAGGCCAGGAGTTGTACTAACGGCGTAAACCCCAAAGCGCTTACATCTCCTAGGAGATTAAATACTCCCACAGGTCCTGTCACTTGATCAACTACCGTAAAATTACCGCTAAATATTCCTCCTATAAAACCGGCAAAGGATTTGGCTATGAGCCCGGTTGTTAAAATCGCACTGGTTAGCCCCGACCATATACTTTTGAAGATGCCTTGTTTCTCAATTCCAACATCAGTTACGACAACTCCCAGCGCGCCTTCGCCAGCCGGAGGATTTTCCCTAGGGGTGACGACTGTTCCGTTTATCGAAACCTCTTTTCCTTTGTTATTTTCTACAAAGTTAACAAACTCTTCCGCAGAGTTGAAACCCTCTATCTCTTGGCCTGACATGAGTCCAATGGCCGAAGCCGGAGAACCTGGCATAACACGATCTATAACCACTCTATTCTCTACGCCAATTGCGAAGACCAGACAGAGAGCTATCCATCCTATAAGAAAGTTCATGAATGCACCCGCGACAATAATCACACTACGACGATACGTAGACTGATGAGTGAAACTTCGCTCTGGTTCCTCTAATTTTTCTCCATCTTTAGGGTGTTCACCATGAATTTTAACGAATCCGCCAAATGGCAAGAGATTTACGCTGTACCTTGTCTCGCCCCTTTTCCTCGAAAATATTCTGGGAGGGAATCCGAAACCGAACTCGTCCACTCGTAGACCGAAAAGTTTTGCAGCGAAGAAATGGCCAAACTCGTGACCAATAACAAGAATTATCAGGAAAAGTATTCCGATTAGTGCAACTTCCATTTATTGAGAAATCTCTGTGAGTTTCGACTCGACGGACTCGTCAAGCTTTTCATTAAACGCATCAACCAGTTTCTGCAGTTTTTCCTTATTTCTAAACTTCGTGTCTTGGTCCGTCTCCTGGTTTACTCTCTTGTTAACTTCGTCCCTTACTACGCGCATCTTAATTCGATTTTGCTCAGCTATGTTTCTTACTATACGATCCAGTTCTTTTCTTCTTTCATCTGTGAGCTGAGGTAATGCAACTCGCACAACGGCACCCATTACGGAGGAGCTAAAGCCCAATTTTGCATCCTCTATGGCCTTCGATACGCTGTTTATGGCTTCTTTGTCCCACGGCGTGACAACAAGATTCCTTGGCGGCTCGACAGAAATGGTACCTAAGTGTTTGATTGGCATCGACGTACCCAAATACACAGCCTCTATATCCTCAATTAGCTTGGGAGTGGGCCTGTTTGTGCGAATGGTCGAAAGATCGTCTTTCAAATCAGTGAGTAGCTTATTAAACGTCAATTCAAGATTTTCTAGATATTCCATAGTGCGGTTTCGATTTGTAACCTTTTGTTAACTGAGAATTGTGACATTGCCGACATTCTTAGCGTGATAGACCTCAGGGTATCGTAGTTTTTTATAGGGTCGTTAGCAAGTCTCGCTATTAGCTCTGCGAAAAGCGGATTAATCCTGTCTTCGTTCTCGAGAAGCTCCCCGATAACATCGCTTTTTGATGTCTTTTTGGCAAGGATGGAAGATGCTGTTTTAAATCTTTCCTTCTCTTCCTCGTTCGTTGCTAAGGATACGGCTCTGCCAGGCCTTCCAAGCGATAACTTTGCTAAGGTGTCTGCTTTACTTCTATCTATCTTGTAGTCGTCTTCCAACAGCTTCGCAATTTCTTCTGTTCTCAATCTCGGAAAATACACTCTCTGGAATCTTGATTGCAATGTTGTAAGCAAAGAGTCGATGTTTAACGTGATTAGAATCAAGAGGCTATGGGGGGGCGGCTCCTCTGCGATCTTTAGTGTGGCATGCTGTGCCTGGGAAGTCATAGTATGCGCTTCGTCCACAATGACGACTCGATGGGCCGAGTACACCGGCTTACGTGATAGAAAGTGCTTTATATCACGGATTGCGTCTATGCCTATGGAGTCTCCCTCTGGTCTTACGATGAGCGTCTCTTCTAAAACATGCTTTGGGAGTTCGTTCTCAACTTCCACTTTTTCGAATATCCCCTTTTCTAAGCATGACGCTAACGAAAGGGCAAAGGAGTATTTTCCCACCTGCGGTTCTCCAAAAAAAATATAGCTGTGAGAAAGTTGATTACTCTTTATTAAATTTCCAAAGATTTCTTCTAGATTGTCCTGCCCGATAAGCATTATCGTTTCTGGAGAAGGGTTCTTTTGTATACATCGAGGTGCTCGAGAATTATGCCCGATCCTTTGGCTACACAGAGGATGGATTCTTCTGCGACATACGTTGGTACCCCCAATAGTCGTTTGAAGAATTCATCGATGTCCCTCAATCCGGCGCTCCCGCCAGAGAGAATAATCCCCTTTTCCATTACATCCGCTACTAGCTCCGGTGGTGTCTCATTAAAAACACTTTGGACTGATGCAACTATATCAATCAGAAGCGGGTTAAGCGCATCAGCAATCTCATTTGAACTAAGCGTTAAGTCTTTTGGTAACCCAGATATTAAGTCTCTTCCTCTTATTTGAAACTCCCTTTTTTCCTTGAGCGGAATTGCACCTCCGATAGCAATCTTTGCCGCTTCAGCGGTTTGTTCGCCTATTGATACCGCATATTTCTTCTTAACATAATCTATTATCGCCTGATCGAACTTATTTCCGGCGACTCTGAGGCTTGACCATGCGACTATTCCGCCAAGAGATATAACGGCCACCTCCGACGTTCCACCACCCATGTTAACAATCATATTTCCTGACGAGGAATTGATTGTAATACCTGCCCCAAGAGCCGCGAGCAAAGGCTCGCGAACCACATAGGCGTTCTTGGCCCCTGCTTCACGAGCGGCATTCGTTACGGCCCTACGTTCCGTCATGGTTACTCCGGCGGGTGTCGAAATTACTACGTCTGGCTTAATCGCATTCCATCTTCCTACTGCTTTACCGATAAAGTACTTTAGCATCGCGCGCGTTATATAATAATCAGCAACGACACCGTCTTTCAGAGGTCTGTAAGCGGCAATGTCTCCTGGGGTTCTTCCGATCATATCTTTTGCTTCACGTCCGACTGCGAGAACGTTATTGCTTGGCAGACTGAGAGCAACGATAGTAGGTTCGTTTATTACGAACCCTCTGCCTGGCACATAAACCACCGTATTGGTGGTACCTAAGTCTATACCTATCTTTCTTATAAACATCTATTTATTCTACACGTTTTATCTCCGCTCCTAACCTTGCGAGCCGTTCGTCAATTTTCTCATATCCTCTATCTATTTGCTCTGCATTGTTTAGAGTGCTTTTACCTTCGGCCGCAAGTGCCGCGATTACAAGAGTCGCACCAGCCCGTAAATCTACGCTCTCGACTTCTGTGCCCTTCAATCTAGTCGGGCCTTTGATTATACCCCTGTGCGGATCAAGAATCTCAATGGTTGCGCCCATCTTCTCAAGTTCATACAAATATTTCAACCTACCCTCATAGAGTGTATCGAATATCAACGTTTCGCCCTCAGCTTGTGTTGCTAGAACGCCAAATGGTGCTTGCAAATCCGAAGGGAACCCCGGGTATGGCCTCACCTCTATCTTTTTTGCTGCGATTAGTTTCGATTTCTTGCCGTGAACTATTACCTTATCGTTTTCTATATCAAGTATTGCTCCCATTTCTTTAAATTTTAGGAAAGGCAGTGTAAGCATCTCGACTGGGACGTCCAAGACACTTATGTCGCTTCCTGTGGCTAGCCCAAGTGCTATGAACGTGCCCGCTTCAATTGGATCGTTAATTATTGTGTGCTCGACTTCGAGATTGGTATCAATCCCCCTCTCAATTCTCAAGCTGTGAGTCCCAACGCCATCAATTTTTGCGCCGAGAGAGATTAGAAACCTTCCAAGATCTTCTACGTGCGGTTCGATGGCTGCGATTTTTATGCTTATTCCCGGATTTAGGGCTCCGAACATAAGCAGATTCTCTGTTGCGGTAACGCTAAATTCTTTAAGTACAACCTCCCTTGATTCTGAAACACGGGTTTTTTTAACAGAATAAGTATCCTTCTTTTCGTCGTAATCGACGTCGAATCCTAATTCTTTAAATGCGTCGAAATGAGCGTCCATCGGACGTACTCCGATGTGACAACCTCCAGGTGTGCTCATTTGTATTTCCCCGAACCTTGCAAGAATCGGACCGAGTAGGAGTATTGATGAACGCATTTTGCAAACCAAGTCTTTATCTAATTTGCTAACATCGAGGTTTTTATTGGTTATTTTTACGGTTCGCTCGTTAAGCCATTCTATATTAGATCCTATCCCCTCTAAAATTTTGAGAAAATTTAAAACGTCCCCTATTAAGGGAAGATTTTTTACGACGCATGGCGTTTCAGTTAGAAGCGTGGCGGCAAGGATTGGCGTAGCAGCATTTTTAAATCCCCTCACTTCTATCTCGCCTTCCAATCTGTTGCCACCGTTTACAACAAATTTCACGTCCTTTAGTATATGGGATAATGACTCTTAAAACCAGGCGGCTATTATTCTATTCTTCACTGCTTTTTTTCCTCATTGCGGCGGCTCTGGTTATTTTTTACGCCATGGGGTTTCGCATAGATTTCGAGAATAAATTGATACAGGAAACCGGTGGAATTTATGTGAAGAGCAACCCAGTCGATGTCGAAATAAGACTCGATGGCGAACAGATTAAAAACGAGGCTGGCATATTAGACACTGGTACACTGATAGATGACTTGCGACCTGGAGAGTATCAGTTGGTTATTAACCTCGCGGATTACAGCGAATGGAAGAAGAATATTGATGTAAAACACAGCGCAGTATCGATTTTTGATTCTGTAGTACTTGTAGCTCAAAATAGAGAGAAAATTCGCGATGAAGTTGATGGATTCTATTTTGCAAATGATTTATTTGTCACGGAATCAAGTGGTGCAATCGAATTTGATGGAGAATCTATAACTGGTAACGAGATTGCTCACTTTACGGAAAACGGGATTGTGATTACGAAAGATAGCGACACTGGAGACTATTATTTGTCCAATATATTTGACCTAAATCCATCCGTAAATCTCACGGCGATGTTCAACAGTTTGAAGGAAGCACAGCTTGCTCTCCAGGGCGCTGTTTCTATAGTCAAAATCCAGCCGTACCCTTATGACGACCGAAGATTTGTGGTCCTTACTGAACGTGCAATCTACACTCTTGATACAGAGGGCCTTCTCGTAAGCCAGATAGATTCGTCTGCGAGTGACTTCATTGTTTCTCAAAACGAGGTTTATTGGATAAATGATGCGGGTATGTTTGCATACAATCTACTTCTTGATACCAAGACTGTTGTTTACGACGGAGAGACCGGAAATATTCTACAGTGGAATGCTGATTCTTCCGCAAAGAAGATAACCATCCTTGAGAATAACGGAGAACTCTTATCCATAGATAATAAAGAAGCGACTACAACAACTATGTCTACTGATGCGACTTATTTTGACGCTTCACCAGGAGGACGATTCTTGGTATTCGTTGAGAGTACAGGACTAACTAGCGTTTACGATTTTGAATGGGAGGAAGGCGACAGAGGCAAACAAGAAATCTCACTTGTTACCCTAGATACGCCTGTCAAAAAAGTCATCTGGTATATTGGCAACACTCATCTCTTTATTAAAACCTCGGATAACATTTTGAGGTTTGTTGAGATAGACAGTTTTCTGCCAACTAACGAGGTGTCAATTAGTGAGGATGTCGGTGACTTTGCGTACGACAGCGACGGGGAATCGCTTTACTATGCTAACGATTCGGGTTTGTGGCGCCTCGAGTTTTAACTCGTAGTTATACCATCGACTAGTTTATCGACGTCGTTTATCAGCTCCTCTTTTGTGCCTACGTTTATTATTGTCCAATCCGCTATGGCTATTGGGCCTGCCTTCTCAATATTTTCTATCTCCGCATAGTCCCGTGCCTTCGCGCCTTCGTGAGTTAGAGGACGCACTTCCCTTTTACTCAACCGTTCGTATCTTATTTCCGGTGGTGCGTAAATCGCCAAAATCTTAAAGACATTTTGATACTTTTCTTTGATAACTTTATATTCCGACCAGCTATACAAACTTTCTATTACAACATTTTCGCCTTTCTCCAAAATAACATCAATTTGAGGAAGCGATCTGACGGCCATAACTCCCATACCTTCCTTGGTTCTTAACTCCTCCCGAATCGGTTTTTCATTTTTTTGGATGTGCGAAAGTCCGCGCATATCAAGCTCCATGTATAAAATATCGTTAAAACCAATTCGTACGAACCCCTTTTCAACTAAACGGCTTACTGCTTCGCTCTTTCCAGAACCCGTAAGTCCCACGACCGCTATAACTATGCGCTTCATTTTGTTAAAATTTCGTTGCCGCCGCTGGTAACAAGGACTGTATGCTCGAACTGCGCCGACAGGCTTCCGTCTGAGGTTACGAAGCTGTCATCTGCGAGTTGTTTTATCCCTTTTCCTCCCATAGAGACCATCGGCTCAATCGCAATAACCATCCCGGGTTTGAGTTCCATTCCCGTGTTTGGCTCTCCAAAATTGTAAATAACGGGGTCCTCGTGAACTTTCTCTCCAACTCCGTGGCCGGTTAAACCATCCACTATGTTCAATCCTCCAAGCCTTACGGTTTTCTCTACCGCATGGCCAATATCCCCCACCGTTTTCCCGGGCTTGACCTCGTCGATTGCTTTATCCAATGCACGACTTGTTAGTTCTATTAAGTGTTGCGCTTCCTTTGTTATCTTCCCAACGGGAATTGTAATCGCTGAGTCGCTGATGCCGCCTTGCCAATCTACACCTAAATCCAAAGTTACTATGTCTCCTTCTTTTAGGGGATTGTCCGACGGCCTGCCGTGGACTATTACTTCATTTACCGATACACAAAGCGCAAAAGGAAAGGGGTATAAGGCGCCTTCTGGTTTGTAACCGAGAAAAGCTGGAGTACCTCCTTTTTTTTCGATTAATTCCCTAGCGAGCATATCTAAGTCAACGGGTTTCACCCCTGGCTTAACTTGCTTCGCGAGCTCCTTGAGAGTCGCAGAAAGTATTATCCCAGACTTCCTGATATTATCTATCTGCTTTTCGGACTTAATAAACTTTCCCACTACAAATGTTTTTGTATATTCTTGAAAATTTCCGCTGGTGTCGGTGTGCCGTCTATTTCGATTACATTAAACCCCCCCTCCTTCAACATTTTAAAGAGCGGCTCTGTGCGCTCGCTATATTCTTTTAATCTAGTTTTTATTACTTCTGGATCATCTAGGGTGCGTTTGTACAAGTCACCGCCGCATAAGGAACACATCTTAGCGTCACGAACTATACTTCCTTTCTTACAGATAGAACACACTAGGCGGTTACTATTTCTGTCTATCGACACCTCCTCAGGTATCATCAGCTTAAACATAATAATGTTCTCTTTACCGTATAGACCGCTTAGAATTTCCATAAAACCATGCAAATTTTCATCTCCGAAGGTTTCTAAAATAGTCCTTGGCTGACCGCTGAAAACTACGCTAAACCCAGAGTTTGCAATGGCCTCTATGCGCTTGCTCACAAGCTCAAGAAACATCCTCGGGTCCAGTAATTCTCCCTCGTTAAACTGCCTTCTAAGTTCAGGGGTCATCAACGGATCATTCTCCTTTATGAGGCGCTCAAAATATCTTCCAGAATCGAAGTGGATCGCATTAAGATAGTCTGCGACGAGGTCTGCCTGTGTTCCTTTCCCGGAGCCAGGAGGACCCATTACGTGAATGGACTTCTGCATGACTTTATTATACCCCCTCGTATTCACGAACTGTTAACTCAGCGTCAATTTGTTTAGCGGTTTCTATCACAACAGCAACTACAATGAGTATTGAAGTTCCACCTAAAGTTAAGGCCTGCGTGCCTGTGACAGATTGTGTGATTGTCGGAAGAACCGCAATGAATCCGAGGAATAATCCTCCGAAGAAAGTGATTTTTGAGACAATGCTTTTTAGAAAGTCCGCAGTCGGCTGGCCAGGCCTGATACCAGGGACGAAACCACCGCTTCGTTGAAGGTTTTTCGAAATTTCATCTGGGTCAAACGTTATCCCTATATAAAAATACGTGAACAGGAACACTAGGGTGAAATATATCAAGCCGTACACAACCTGATTGTTTAGGAGCCCTGTCGTAAAATCGTTTATCGTCGCGCCGATTCCCGGAGAGAACCCGGCAATAATCTGACCAAAGAATTGAGGAAAAAGTAAGAGGGAAATCGCGAAAATAATTGGAATCACGCCAGCCTGACCCACTCTGAACGGCAAATAAGAAGATACACCTCCGTACATTTTGTTTCCTCTCACACGCTTCGCATAGGAGATAGGCACCTTTCTCTCACCTTCATGCACAAGGACAATACCAACGATTACGAGTAATGCCACCGTTATAAAGGCTAGAAAAGTCGGGAGCTGACTCGTCGTATATGAGAGCAATGCGTTTCTCATGGATAGCGGTATACCACTTACGATACCAGCGAAAATCAAAAGTGAAACTCCGTTGCCCATTTTCTGTTCAGTTATGAGCTCACCGAACCATACGAGGATCATAGATCCCGCGACTATTATGAGAACATTCACGAGTGTCGAGGCGAGTGTAAGATTGGGCAGAATTCCCTGCGAGGCCAAGATCCTCAGAAAACCATAACCCTGCATACCAGCAAGCGGAACGGTCAGATATCGAGAGTAACGGTTAAACTTTGAACGTCCTTGTTCGCCCTCTTCATAGTATAGAGACTTCAATTTTGGAAAAATCATCGTTAAGAGCTGCATGATAATGATCGCTGTGATGTATGGACCGAGACCTAACATGGCGATTGATAAGTTAGAAAGCGCGCCGCCAGAGAAAATGTTCAAGAATCCCAAGAGCTGGTTACTGGAGAAGAAAGATATAAGCGCCTCGCTATCTACGCCAGGTATTGGGATATTTGCTAGAATGCGAAAAGCAACGAGTATAACCGCAACTGTTATCACTCTTTTTCTCAAGTCTTTTAACTTGAAAAGTTTTGCTCCTCTTTTGAAGTTAAGCATTCTTTTGTCTTTTTGCTCTCTTTTCTTTCCTAGTTCTCTTATAACGCGAAGCCTGGTTTTTGGCACCGCGCAATTTTGGCGTTCTTTGCATCAAGTCTCTTATCGCAGGCCTAATTCTTCTACCGGCGCGCGATTTTTGACCCTTCATTCCCTTTCCAGAATATGTGCCGCGTTTACCACCGCGACCGATGCGCTTTTTGCCTTTATTTACTGTCGTGGGTTTTAATTCATGTAGTTGCATATTTAAATCGTAGAGAGGAACGAGTGTTTCTTTAGTATCTTATACTTCTTCGCCGCTTGAGTTTTTATTTCTGTCGTTGTCGCTCTTCAATTGTTTTAGGGCCTCAATCGCAGCAAGGGCATTAGTAAGCTTGTTTTTGGTACGCCCTACGCATTTAGCTGTAGCATCCTTTACTCCAGCAAGCTTCAAAACTACACGCGGTGAGCCGCCCGCCATTAGGCCATGACCCGCAGCTGCTGGTTTTATTAATACTCTTGCCGCACTAAACTTTGCTTCAACTTGATGCGGAATTGTATTGTTCTTAAGTTTTATAGTTATAATATCTTTTTTGGCTTGCGTCTTTGCTTTATCTACGGCTTTTTGTACATCTGGCCCCTTGCCGATTCCGACACCAACTTTTCCTTTCCCATTTCCAAGGACAACCGTAGCGCGGAATCGAAATCTTTTTCCACCAGCAGTGACACGCGTCACACGCCTAAGATCAAGTACTTGCTCTTCATACTCGTCTTGTTTTCTAAATCGATCAGTGGTTTTTCTGGGTTTGCGGTCTATCATATTAAAGATTTAAGCCTCCGCGTCGCGCTCCTTCCGCGACTGCTTTGACTCTACCATGATATTTATAAAATCTCCTATCAAAAATAGCCGATGTTATCTTTGCATCTTTCGCTTTCTTGGCAAGTAGTTCTCCAACAGCAAGCGCCTGTTCGCTTTTCGACATTTTGTCATTCTTTAATTCCCTTGTTGATGCTGCCACAATGGTCTTCCCAGATTCGTCATCAATCAACTGTAGGCTAAGATTTTTATTGCTTCTGTATACTGACAGCCTCGGTTTCTTCAACGTACCGAACGCTTTTGCACGGCTGCGTCTTATTCTTTGCTCTCGGTTTTGCTTGATTCTTGGTGTCATAGTTCTACTTTCCCTCCGACCCGACAGCTTTCTTGCCAGCCTTTCTCTTTATAATCTCGTCACTATACCTGATTCCCTTGCCTTTATACGGCTCAGGCTTTCTGAATCTTTTTATCTTCGCTGCGGTTTCGCCAACGCGTGATTTGTCCGCACCCGAAATAGTAATGACGTTTTTATCAATTTTAATTTCTATATCCACTGGTATCGGGAATTTAATTGGATGTGAGTGTCCGAGATTAAGAATTAAATCATTTCCTTCAACGCTTGCGCGGTATCCTATGCCTTCGACTATAAGATCTTTCGAAAAATTCTTAGTCGCACCTATAACAGCATTTTCGACAAGAGCTCTCATCGTTCCCCAGTTACTTGAAACCTGTTTTGTTTTATTGGATGGGGAAAACACCACTGTGCCATCTTCGATTGTGACCGAGATACCTCTTAATAGAGGGACGTTCAAAGTCGCGTTCTTTCCTTTTATCTCAACCTCGCTTTCTTTCACATCAACCGTTACTCCTTCGGGTATTACAACTGGTTTTATGCCTATTCTGCTCATAATTACCAGATTTCGAAGAGTACCTGTCCGCCGACTTTCTTTTTGCGTGCTTCTTTGTCAGTCAGTATTCCCTCAGGAGTGGACAATATATAGTGTCCGGATCCTTGTCTCGATGTTTTGGTCTTCCTATATCCTGAATAAAGACGCCTAGACGGACGACTTACAAATTTGACGCCCCTAATTGCGGGCTCACCTTCGCTGTCGTATTTGAGTTTAATATCTATAATGCGCCTCACACCCCTACCTTTTCGCGATACGGTTCCTATATACCCTTCTTTTGTTAATAGTTCGAGGATGTTCATATCAAAGCTAGAATAAGGCACCTTGACTCTTTCAAAGCCTCTTTCTAGTCCGTTTTTAACTCTTATGATTGAATCCCAATACATATTACCAAGATGATTTCTTAACTCCGGGTATTTTACCTTCGCTCGCAAGCTCTCTGAAGCAAATCCTACAAAGATCAAAATCGCGTTGATATCCACGCTTCCTTCCACACCTAAAACAGCGACGCACTCCTCTCGTTCTATACTTCGGTTCTCTTTTTGACCTTGCTATAACAGACTTCTTTGCCATTTTATTTACTTTGCAGAGGTACGCCTAGCGACTTATACAATTCGTAGCTTTTTTCTTTATCTCTCGTAGCCGGTACAAGAGTTATCTCCAGCCCAAAGTCGAATTTTACTTCGTCTGGATTAACCTCTGGGAAGACGATATGTTCCTTGATTCCTATTGTCAAATTTCCTCCCTGGTCTATCTGCCCTGGATCTATTCCGTGAAAATCTCTGATTCTCGGCATGACCACCTCGATTAATCTTTTGAGAAAATCGTTCATTCTCCTGCCTCTCAATGTAACCTTCAGTCCGACTACCTCGCCGCCTCTTATTTTAAAACCGGCGACTGATTTCCTTGCAGTCCTTTGCGAGGGTTTTTGACCAGTAATCGCAGCTAGATCCTTTTCGATAGTCGGCAAAATAGTCTCGACAAAACCAGGCCTTTGCCTCAGCTTACCAACTCCCGTTGCCACAACAATTTTTTCTAGACCGCTGCCTTGCATCTTTTACAGTATCTTACTTTTTTATCGCCTTCTATTTTATGACCGATCCTTGATGGCTTCCCGCATGAACTACAAACAAGCATTACGTTATCTATCTTCATAGACCATGGGACCTCGACAACTTGGCCTTTCTCTCCTTGTTTCTTAGGACGTATTGTCTTCTTGCGCATGTTAAGACCCTCGATAACAACAGTGCCATCTTTTGGGACCACGCGAATAACCTTATTGGACTTACCTTTGTCCTTTCCTTTTGTAATAAACACTTTATCTCCTTTACGTATATCCATGGTTTCTACACAACGTCCTGTGCTAGAGAGACTATCTTGTCGTAGCCCCTTTCTTTTAACTCTCTTGGTATTGGACCGAATATTCTTGTCGCGCGCGGAAGCTTTTTGGCATCCACAAGAACCGCCGCGTTTTCATCGAATCTTACATAGCTTCCGTCTTTTCTACGAATTGCATCTCGACTTCTAACTATAACTGCTCTTACGATTTCCTTCTTTTTAACCTGTTTCCTTGGTTCTGCGGATTGCACGGATGCGACAATTAAATCTCCGACTCTCGCGTAGCGCCTTCTTGTTCCTCCCAAAATCCTGAAACAGCGAATGACTTTCGCCCCGCTATTGTCCGCAACTTTTAGTATGGTTTGTTCCTGAATCATATCTTGCTTACTACTCTCCAGTGTTTGTCTTTCGATATCGGCCTCGTTTCTTCTATCACAACTTTGTCTCCAACTTTGTATTCGTTGTTCTCGTCATGTGCCTTAAAGCGCTTGCTAACATTGTGATACTTCAAATACTTCTCGTGTTGCTTTCTCGCAGAAACAGTCACAACGACGGTTTTGTCCATCTTGTCTGACGAAACCACGCCTTTAAGCTGTCTCCTCTTTGGTTTGACCTTATCCTTATCCATTTTGCGCTGTATTTTCTGAAGTTGTTTTCTCGTTAATAAAAGTTAGGAGTTTTGCTATTTTTCTTCTCGAATCCCTAACCGCTGCGCTATTCTTTACTTTTCCGCGCGCTAAGTCAAACTTTAACTCCTGAAGTTTCTGCTTTTCCTTCGCGGTTTCTTTGTTGAGCTCTTCGATCCCCTTCTCCCTCAATTTTTCGAATCCATCCTTTGCCATAATCTAGACTTTAGAGATTATTCTGGTTCTAAACGGCATTTTAAAACTGGCGGATCTTAATGCAGCTCTTGCGTGTTCTTCTGTGATGCCGCCGCCAACTTCGAAAATTACCCTTCCTGGACGGACCGGAAAAGCGTAATGATCTACAGCCCCCTTGCCTTTACCCATTCCTACTTCAGCGGCTTTTTTTGTAATCGGTTTATCCGGAAACACTCTAATCCATACCATTCCTTCGCGCTTCAGCGCTCTTGTTATTGCCCTTCTACCTGCCTCGATTTGCTTTGAATCAAGCCACGCAGACTCGAGCGCCTGGATTCCATAAGTTCCATACGCGACTGTCGTTCCGCGCGTTTCAACTAGACGTTTCCTCGAGCGTCCTTTGTGCCATTTTCTGTGTTTTACCTTCTTCGGCATCAACATATTGTTGTTTAGACTCTAGTTTGTTTATCTTCCTTCTCGAATATTTCGCCCTTATAAATCCAAACCTTAACACCAATAGTGCCGTATTTTGTGAAAGCGATTGCTTTCCCGAAATCTATATTTGCTCTTATGGTTGTAAGCGGCAGTTTTCCTTCTTCTAAGTGCTCTGTGCGCGCGATTTCTGCGCCATTCAGCCTCCCCGCTAACATAACTTTAGCTCCTTGGGCTTCTTTGTTCTGCATTATTATATCGATGTGTCTTTTCATTACCCTGCGGTGTCTCATTCTTTTTTCAAGATCCCACGCCATGTTCTGTGCCACTACTTGAGCAGAAACATCTGTTCTTTTTAACTCTTCGACGTTCAAGCTTAGTGCGGTATCGCTAGAAATGACTTTCTTAATCGCTTTCTCCAGTTGTTGTACCCCCTCCCCTCCTCTTCCGATAATAAGACCCGGCCTACTGGCTTTTATAACTACACGGTACTGGCCTGATGTGCGTTCTATTTCGATATCGGCTATCCCGGCTTTTTTCACTTTTTCCATTACGGTATTTCTAACTGCCTCGTCCTCCTTAAGCCAGTTTCCAAATTTATTACCAGGAGGCATCCACCTGGACCTCCATGCCCTGTTTATGCCTAACCTATATGTTGTTGGATTTATTTTTCTACCCATGTTTCTTTATACGGACTTCCTTCTGAACACCCTTTCCTTGAATCCCTTTCTGGTCTTTTCTTTATTCGCAGTATCTTGTTGTTTCGCTCTCGGTTGCTCTTTACGTTCACGTTTCGGTTCTTTCTTTTCTTCCTTCTTCTTTTCCTGAATGACAAACTCGGGCCTTTTTACGCTATCGCTTTCTTCGAGAAGGAGAGTAACGTGACTCATCTTTTTTTCAACCGGCGTCGCGCGACCCTTCGCTCTGGCTCGTATACGCTTTAGGGTTATTCCCTTATTAACTTCGATTGATTTCACTACCAGCTTATTTTCGTCCAATTTCAAATCCTTGGCATTAGCAACCGCTGATAAGAGCAATTTCGCCAGATGTCCTGCGCTTCTTTGCGGCATTGAATCAAGCCGCGCAATAGCGGACTGTACATGCAATCCCTTAACGCTTGATGCAACCAGACGCACTTTGCGTGGTGCGATATTTAAATTACGTAATGTGGCCTTTATTTCTGTCATGACTTTCCTCCTTCTTTAACCGGTTCTTTTGCCACTTCTTTACCCACTTCTTTGCCTGCCTCAATAGCACGTTGCATCTTTCCGCCGTGTTTAGTAAATCTTCTTGTTGGCGAGAATTCCCCCAATCTATGACCTACCATATCTTCATTAACTAGAACCTCTATGAAGTCTTTCCCGTTGTGAATCGCGAAAGTGAATCCCACCATCTCTGGGGCAATTTCGGAATCTCGTGCCCAAGTCTTTATCGATGCTTTGCTACCTGGTTTTAGCACAGAGATTTTCTTAAGCAGTTTTGGGTCTACGTGCGGACCTTTTTTAGAACTCCTACTCATGGTTTTATCTTTTTTTGGCTCGTTTCGACGATCTCCTTTGTATGATGTAAGAGCTTGATTTTCTCTTAGCTTTCCTTGTCTTTCGTCCGCCTGTGATGTTACTCCATTTATCTTTTGGTCGCCTGGTTCCACGCTGGGTACGCCCTTCGCCACCTCCGTATGGATGGTCTACTGGGTTCATTGCAGAACCACGAACCGTAGGGCGAATTCCCATGAGTCTTTTTCTTCCCGCCTTACCAACAACAATCAAGTTATGTTCTGGGTTAGAAACTTGCCCCAGAGATGCGAAATTTCTGGAAAGTATCTTTCTTACCTCTCCGGATGGCAACTTCAAGTTTGTGTAGCCACCTTCATGCGCCAGTACTTGCGCCTGCGAACCAGCAGAACGTACAATCTGGCCTCCCTTACCCGGCTGCATTTCGATATTGTGCACGAAATAACCGACTGGGATATTTGATAACTTCGTCCTATTACCAACCTCAAGAGGAACTTCCTCGGCTACGATTATTTTTCTCCCTACCTCCACTTCTGTGGGCGCTAACACATATCTTCGGTCTCCGTCTTTATATAGAACTCTCATTATGAACGCACTTCTATTCGGATCATACTCGATGGCTTCAATCTTACCTTCAACATTCACCTTGTCGCTCTGCTTCAAATCTATAACCCTAAAACGCCTTTTCACTCCGCCTCCTTGGTGACGAACCGTGATTCTACCAGAACTGTTTCTAGCTCCGCTTTTGGTCTTCCCTCTTAGCGCGCTCTTCATCGGAGCGACTTTGCTAAGGACACCGTAGCTCACGCTTGTCATATGTCTTCTCGAATGTGTATATGGCTTATATCTCTTCATAGTTCTAGTGCGGTACAGTATCTATTTTGTCTCCATCCTTCAGTGTTACTATGGCTTTCTTATAGTTATTACTTCTTTTATTCATTCTCACGATATTTGTTGCCACGACAGTCACTCCATAGATTTCCTCTATTAATTTTTTTACCTGTTTCTTGTTCGCTCGCGGATTAACCATAAATACATACTTGTTCTCTTGGCCCAAATCTGTCGCCTTCTCGCTAATAAGAGGATTTTTAATCAATAGTCTATTTAACGGCATGATAGTGTTTGTCCATCTCTTCGACGGCGTTTTTTTCAACGAGAATTTGCTTGTATTTCAAAAGATCGTAAACGTTTAAGGATCGCGGGTCCAAGCTTTTAACTGTCTTTAAGTTCCTGCTTGCCTGATATAAATTTTTGCTGGTAGTGTTTGGTATTATCAAAAAATTTTGTTTGTCCTTTGCAAAATTGCTCAAGATTTCTGAGAGCTTCCCCGTCTTTGGCTCGTCAATTTCTAAAGATTCTACCACTTTGATATCACCGTCCTTGAGCTTCCTCGATAAAATAGCGAACATAGCGCCCTGCCTCATTTTCTTATTAATTTTTAATGAAAGCACGCGTTCTTTAGTAGGACCGTGCGTTACGCCTCCGCCACGCCAGATCGGAGAACGAATGGAGCCGTGCCTTGCACGACCAGTTCCTTTTTGTCTCCATGGTTTCTTACCGCCGCCACGACTTTCTCCCCTATCTTTCGCGTGCGCGATATTTGCACGCTTGTTAGCTGTTTGTGTTCTTACAGCTTGATGAACCAAATCTGGATTCCAAGAATGACCGAAAATGCGATCGGGTAAATCAACTGTTCCTACTTTCTTGGCTTTATTGTCGTAAACGTCCGTTTTCATTTCACGTATATTTTCAGTTCTCCGCCCCTATTGCCTGGTACTGCTCCTTTTAGTACAAGCATCTTTCTGTCTTTATCAAATGAGACTACTTCCAAATTCCTTAGAGTTGATGTGGTGCCTCCCATACGCCCAGCCATTTTGATTCCCGGAAAAACTCTTTGCGGTCCCGTAGATCCTATTGAGCCTGGCGCTCTATGTGTATGTTTCTGACCGTGTGTTTTATCGCTTCCATGGAAACCATGACGTTTGACTACTCCCTGGAAGCCCCTGCCTTTAGAAATTCCGCTTACTTTCAGTTTGCTTCCAGCCTCAAATTCAGTATCAGCGTCTTCCGCTAAAGAAATAAAAGTAACGGGGATGACTTCATCGTCCTTAAATATCTGCCCCATCTTCAATTTTTTGGCTTTAATATATGCCATGACTTAAAAAAACAACCGGCGACTAAAGCAACGGTTGCTTATACTCCGTGCCCTGTATGTTTTTCAGGCGCGGTTCATAATAACCGATTATTATAGCGGTGTAAACCCCCGGGGATGAGTAACTACCTGGACGATATCCACTACTAGAGAATCCCCTATGAAGCCATCTTTATCTCTACCTCCACCCCGGCAGGAAGATTCAAATCGCTAAGAGATTCTATTACCCCCGGCGATGGTTTTATTACGTCGATCAGGCGCTTGTGTATACGCAATTCGAATTGCTCACGCGAATCTTTGTGGACAAACGTAGATCGGTTAACGGTATAGCGTTTGAATTCTGTAGGTAAAGGAATTGGACCGATAACTTTTGCGTTATGGCGCGTTAAGGTTTCAATAATCTGCTTAGCAGAATTATCAAGCAAGCGATGGTCGTAAGAGCGGATTCTCAAACGGAGCCTATCGCCTTCATTCTCGTCCTTAACTTTGGGTGCCATTACTTAACGATTTTTGTTACAACTCCAGCGCCAACTGTTTTGCCTCCTTCACGAATAGCAAAACGCTGTTTCTCTTCAAGAGCAACTGGTGAAATCAAGTTTACGGTAATGTTTACTGTGTCCCCTGGCATCGCCATCTCAGATCCCTCTGGCAGTTTCATCTCACCGGTAACGTCTGTGGTTCGAATGTAGAATTGAGGTTTGTATCCTGGAAAGACTGGTGTGTGTCGGCCTCCTTCTTCTTTGCTTAGAAGATAAACCTCTGCGACAAACTCCGTGTGTGGTGTTACTGAACCCGGCTTGGAAAGAACCTGTCCGCGCTCAATATCTTCTTTCTTAGTTCCACGAAGAAGTATACCGACGTTGTCTCCAGCGATTCCTTCGTCGAGCATCTTGTTAAACATCTCGATTCCAGTAACCGTTGTCTTGCTTGTTGCTTTAATACCAACGAGCTCAATGTCCTCTCCTACTTTGACTTTGCCTCTTTCAATACGCCCTGTAGCAACCGTGCCTCTTCCTTCAATAGAGAACACGTCCTCAACCGGCATCAGAAACGGTTTATCAACATCGCGCTGTGGCTCTGGAATATATTCATCGAGATAATTGACCAGCTCCAAGATCGGTTTTGCTGCCTCATCGTCTAGAGACTTCGTCTCAAGCGCCTTGAGAGCGGAACCTTTAACTATAGGCACTTCATCTCCAGGAAATTCATATTTCTTCAGGAGCTCTCTAATTTCTGCTTCAACCAAATCGATAAGATCTTTGTCATCAACTTGATCTATTTTGTTCAGGAATACGATGATTGCTGGTACACCAACCTGACGAGCTAACAGAATGTGCTCTCGTGTTTGGGGCATTGGACCATCGGCTGCGGAAACAACCAAAACTGCTCCGTCCATCTGTGCAGCACCAGTTATCATGTTTTTTATATAGTCCGCGTGTCCGGGAGCGTCTATGTGCGCATAGTGACGCTTTTCAGATTCATACTCTGAATGGTGGAGGGCAATGGTGATACCTCTCGCTCTCTCTTCTGGCGCTTTATCAATGTCA
>MHIV01000009.1:434-8517 GCA_001817685.1 Candidatus Colwellbacteria bacterium RIFCSPHIGHO2_02_FULL_45_17 | reverse complement strand
GACCCCCGGGACTGTTACCGAGGTTGATGGCGACCACATTATTATAAAGAACGCTAACGATGGGAAAAAGAAAGAGTACAAACTCGACAAATTTAAGATGTCGAATCAGTACATGGCGATTTCGCACAGACCTCTTGTTAGAAGAGGAGATAAAATTAAGAAAGGGCAGGCGTTGGCAGATGGCCAATCTACTGAAAATGGAGTTTTGGCTCTGGGACAAAATCTTGTTGTAGCCTTCACTTCATGGGAAGGTGCGAACTTTGAGGATGCCATAATTCTTTCAGAAAAAGTTCAAAGAGAGGCAATCTACAGCTCGATTCACATTGAGGAACACGTAGTCGATGTGCGTGATACAAAACTCGGACCCGAAATTACAACTCCGGACATCCCCAACGTCTCGGAAGATAAACTTAGAAATTTGGACGAAGAGGGTATAATTCGCATCGGTGCTGAAGTTAGGGGTGGCGATATCCTCGTCGGTAAAATTTCTCCTAAAGGAGAAAGCGAACTAACGCCTGAAGAAAGACTTCTACGTGCAATCTTTGGAGAGAAGGCGAGGGACGTCAAAGATACTTCGCTTGAATTACCGCACGGCAAATCCGGCAGAGTCGTGGGTATAAAGGTATTCTCACGCGAAAAAGGAGATGGAGGAAAGCTTGACCCGGGAGTGATCTCGAAAATACACGTTCAAGTGGCGACTATGAGAAATATCCAAGCCGGCGACAAAATGTCCGGTCGTCACGGTAACAAAGGTGTTGTATCTCAAATTCGTCCAGTCGAGGACATGCCATTCTTGGAAGACGGCACGCCTGTCGACATAATTCTAAATCCACTCGGAGTTGTGTCCAGAATGAATCTTGGACAATTGTTCGAGACACACCTGGGCTGGGCAGCAAAAACTCTTGGGTATCGAGCTAGCACGCCAGTTTTCGCTGGAGCGACACAAGAGCAAATCAAGGAAGAGCTGATAAAAGCCGGCTTACCGGAGACCGGTAAAGCGAAACTTTACGACGGACGGACGGGCCAGCCGTTCAAGGGCGATGTAACAGTCGGCGTTATCTATATTTTGAAGTTGAACCACTTAGTCGCTGACAAAATACACATGCGTTCGATAGGTCCATATTCTCTAATTACCCAACAGCCGTTGGGTGGTAAAGCACAGCTTGGCGGACAAAGGTTCGGTGAGATGGAGGTATGGGCCCTAGAAGGTTATGGGGCAGCGCACACACTCCAGGAGATGCTTACTATAAAATCGGACGATGTGTCGGGGCGCTCCGCGGTTTACGAAGCAATAGTGCGTGGCGATAGAGTTAGAAAGCAGAATATCCCAGCATCCTTTAACGTAATGGTAAACGAGTTAAAAGCACTTGGATTATCTGTCGAGCAGGTTAGAGGTAAGGACGACGAGATCGGAACCGAAGAGGACGAGAGGAAGAACAAGAGAATACATAAAAGTAAGTAGATATGCCACGAAGAACAGATTTTGAAGCGTTGAAGATTAGAATAGCCTCACCCGAGGATATACTTTCGTGGTCGCACGGCGAGGTCACAAAGCCAGAAACGATTAACTATAGAACACAACGTCCTGAGAAAGACGGACTATTTTCGGAGCGCATATTTGGGCCGACAAAAGACTGGGAATGTTATTGCGGTAAATATAGAAAAATTCGCTACAAGGGTGTGGTTTGCGACAAATGCGGTGTCGAAGTAACACGCTCGATAGTAAGACGCCAAAGAATGGGGCACATCGAGCTTGCAACCCCAGTTGCACATACCTGGTTTCTGAAAAACGTGCCATCTGTAATGAGCCTTGTGTTAGACGAACCGCTGAAAAAGCTTGAGCGAGTAGTTTACTACGCAGCCTACATTGTTACAGCAGTAGACGAAGAAAAAAGAAAAGCCGCCCTGGCTGATGTGGAAAAAGAATACAAAGCACGTCAAAACGAACAGGATAAGAAGAAATCGGAGCTTGAAACAGCTGCGATGGGTGCGCGGGACTTCTTAAATGATTTGCGCCCAGGAAGAATTCTAAGCGAAGCAGAATTCATAGATTTTGGAAAAAGATTCGGGAATGCATTCACGGTGATGAGCGGCGGTGAAGGTGTTAGAAAAGTCCTCGAGAGTATAGATCTCGCAAAAGCAGTCAAGGATGTTGAGAAAGAACTTAAGAGCTCAAGAGACGCGGCACGAAGAAAAAAATTATTGAGGAGGCTGAAGCTCATGAAGTCGATGATCACAAACGGAATAAGACCCGAGTGGACAGTATTAACAGTTCTGCCGATTCTCCCCCCAGACTTAAGGCCGATGGTCGCGCTAGACGGTGGCCGTTACGCGACATCCGACCTAAACGATCTCTACAGAAGGGTAATAAACAGAAACAACAGGCTAAAGAAGTTGCTTGAGCTTAAAGCTCCAGACGTGATCGTCATAAACGAAAAGAGAATGTTGCAAGAAGCAATTGATGTGTTGATCGATAACTCTCGATCAAAGCAAACTGCCCGTGGAAGGCGGCCGCTAAGATCTCTGTCAGATATGTTAAAGGGTAAGCAGGGAAGATTTAGGCAGAACCTCCTCGGTAAGAGAGTCGACTATTCTGGCCGTTCAGTAATCGTCGTCGGTCCTAATTTGCGCCTTGATGAGTGCGGAATTCCAAAACGAATGGCGCTCGAACTTTTCCGCCCGTTTGTAATACACAAAATTATAGAGCACGGCCTGGCATATAACATCAGGAACTCAAACCGCTTAATTGACCAGGCGCCTCCGGAAGTGTGGGAAATTTTAGAAGATGTTATAGCCGATAAGAAAGTTCTACTAAACCGCGCACCAACGTTACATAGATTAAGTATCCAGGCATTTAAGCCGATTCTTGTAGAGGGCTTAGCTATTCAAATTCCCCCTATGGTTTGTGCTGCATTCAACGCGGACTTCGACGGTGACCAGATGGCAGTCCACTTGCCATTGTCAGATGAAGCGCAGTTCGAAGCGGGCGGACTCATGCTATCAAAAAACAATCTGCTAAAACCGGCCTCGGGTGAAGCGATTACGGTCCCAACACAAGACATAGTGCTCGGTTGTCACTATGTAACTCGAATGGTTGAAGAAAGCGGAACTCCGGAAAAACACTTTTCATCGGGAGCAGAGGCAAAGCTTGCCTACAACAACGACTACATAAAACTATCCACTCCTGTCTACGTGGGTAAAATGAGAACGACCTGTGGAAGGGTTATATTTAACGAAGCCCTACCCGAGGAGCATGCATTCCTTAACGAGACGGTTACAAAAAAATCGCTCACGAGTCTTGTCGGAAAACTTATAAATATCTATGGCGCGGAGACAGCTCGCGATACGCTAGACAAGATAAAAGACGTCGGGTTCGAATACGCGACCGTGTCTGGCATCAGCCTTGGCGCAAGTGACATCATTGTGCCCAAACTCAAGAAAGAAATTTTGGAAGAAGCGAGCGCAAAAGTTGATCTCATCGGCAAGCAATATCAGGACGGATTTCTTACAAACGCTGAACGTAGAGAGCGAAGCATAGAGGTATGGTCAGAAGCCAAGAGCAAAGTTGACCAAAGGGTTCCAGAAAGTCTTGGAGAATCAAACCCGATATCGGTTATCATCCAGTCCGGAGCTAGGGGGTCTTGGAACCAACCGAACCAAATGGCTGGCATGAGAGGAATCGTTGCAAACCCTAAAGGTGAAAGCATCGAACTACCGATTCGTACATCCCTCAAAGAAGGACACACAAGTCTGGAGTACTTTATATCAACCCACGGGTCACGTAAGGGTCTCGTAGACACTGCTCTAAGAACAGCTGAGGCTGGATATCTTACCCGCAGGCTTATAGATGCCGCTCAGGACATGGTTATAAAAGAAGATAATTGTAAGACGACGACAGGCATAACGGTTTATAAAGAAGATGAGATAGCGGAATACAGCTACGGTTTTACAGACAGACTATTCTCGAGAGTTCCATTAAACGATATTAAGATAGGCAAGAAAATCGTTGCTAAGGCCGGAGAAATAATCACCGCGGAAGCTGCCGCAGAAATAGCTTTGGACAAGAGCATAGAATCAATCGAAGTCAGGTCACCGATAACGTGTAAGACTCTTTATGGTCTCTGTTCGAAGTGTTATGGATTAGATTTAGGGACAAATGAAGATGTAAAAATTGGCGAGGCGGTTGGTATAGTCGCAGCGCAATCGATTGGTGAACTTGGCACACAGCTTACACTTAGAACTTTTCACGGAGGTGGTTTGGCGGGGCGTGATATCACGACCGGTCTTCCAAGAGTCGATGAGCTTTTTGAGCGTCGCATACCCAAACAGAAAGGTCTCTTATCGGAGATAGAAGGAACAGTAGAGGATATATCCGAGGACGGCGCACTACAAATCGTGAAAATTAAGAAGAAGGGAGCAACAGCCAAGAAAGACAAACTTGTGGAGCACTCCGTTCTTAGGTCAAAAGAAATTCTTGTAAAAGTGGGAGATAAGGTTATGCCCGGAGACCAACTCACCTCCGGCAGTCTCGATCCGCAAGAATTATTCGCGCTGAAAGGCAAAGCTGATACGGCGCGGTACCTCATACGTGAAATACAGCGCATCTATAGATCCGAGGGTGCCCTTGTTCACGACAAGCACATGGAGGTGATTGTGCGTCAAATGTTTAGTCGCGTCGAAATCGTAGATCCAGGAGACACAGATTTTATCGTCGGCGACATCGTAGATAAATCCAGATATAAGGAAGTAAATAGCTTCGTGAAAGATGCTGGAAAGGAACGCGCCAAAGGAAGAGAATTAATTCTTGGTATTACGAAGGCAGTACTTTCCGGAGATGGATTTTTGGCAGCCGCCTCATTTCAGGAAACTGCAAGAGTGCTTATTAAAGCCTCAAGCGAGGGCAGAATCGATAACTTAAGGGGACTCAAGGAAAACGTAATTATCGGACGCCTTGTGCCAATCGGCGCAGCTTTTAGGGGGGAGATAGACGTCCCAGAGGACGAAGGAATGGACGAGAGAGTTGAAAATTAGCACAAGTTTGACTTTGCTATATCCCCTCTGTTAATCTCATGCTTGTATGAAAGAGAACGATAAGAAGCTATACGAGGTTTCCTTCCTGGCTAAAAGCGAGAACGGCGCGGCCATTATAGTAAAGCACCTAACCCGCCTTGGCGCAGAGGGCTTAAAAGAAGTGGATCTTAAAAAGATGAAGCTTGCATATCCAATGAAGGGAGAAGCATCGGCGTTCTTTGGGTGCATCAATTGTGAGCTTTCTGCGGATTCGGTTTCCAAGTTTACCGATGCAGTTAAGCTCGAGGGAGAAATCATCAGAACACTAATTGTAGAACCACAGCCGGCAAGAAACAGGACCGCTGAAGTGCCATCTAGTAGTGCGCCGAGCGAGTCTACTAAGCCTGCTCGACGTAAACCCACAAAGAGAGAAGAGCCAGATGACGGTACCTTATCCAACGAACTATTAGAAGAGAAATTGGAAGAAATTCTGCAATGAACCTAAACAAAGTTGTATTAATAGGTAGATTGACTGCCGACCCTGAGCTGAGGACAACGCCATCCGGGGCGCATGTTACGTCATTCTCAATTGCCACAAATAGAAACTGGGCTGACAAAGATGGTAACAAGAGAGAGGAGACAGAATTTCATAATATTGTCGCCTGGGGTAGGCAAGCCGATGTCGTAAATCAATTTTCAAAGAAAGGGAATCTTATAATGATCGAGGGAAGACTACAAACAAGATCTTGGGAGGGCAAAGATGGGCAAACCAGAAAAACGACAGAAATTGTTGCTGAGCGCATTCAGCTAGGTCCAAGGGCGGCAGGCACCGCAACTCGAAGCGCTGGAAGTGAAGACAAAACTGAGGCTGATAATAAGCAGGAAGATATGCCGGTTATAGATCTTGACTCCGATGACATAAAGCCTGAAGACTTACCATTCTAAAAATGGCCATACACAAGAAAAAACAGTGTTTCTTCTGCTCGCAAAACGTCCAGGACATAGACTACAAGGATACAGAGCTCCTAGGTAGATTTATTTCCAGTCAAGCGAAAATTATCGATCCCAGATATACGGGAACTTGTGCTAAGCACCAACGCCGTCTTGCCCGCGCGATTAAAAGAGCGCGATTTATGGCGTTTCTGCCCTACGTACAGAAATGACGGAAATCGATTCTGTAGTATTCGAATTTTTACACGGCCTCATCGGAAAATCTTTCTTAATCGATGGCGTTTTTGTATTTTTTTCGCAATACCTCATTTATATTCTGACGTTCGTGTTTGGGATTTATCTCGTGCGGGTCAAGAATTGGAAAGAGCGTGTGAATATATTTGCACTCGGCGCTCTCGGAGTAATCATATCGCGGGGAATTTTTACGCCACTTGTCCGTTTCTTTTTAGATAGACCGCGTCCGTTTGTTGCGTTCGGCATTGACCCATTGAGTGCTCACGAAGCCACAGGATCGTTCCCGTCTGGGCATATCGCATTTATCGCGCCGCTGATGATTGCTCTTTGGTATGCAGACAAACGTGGAGGGACGTGGGGGCTTATAGGAGTGTTTCTTATAGGTATCGCGAGAATCGGATCCGCTGTGCACTGGCCGAGCGACATATTGGGAGGATTTCTCGTGGGGATAGTAGGGTATGCGATCGCCTGGTTACTTCTGAAAAACAAGCTTTCTAAAGAAACAGAAGACGTGCCAACCGGCATACTCGAGTAAATATTGTGGGCAGAGAGGGAGTCGAACCCTCATGATGTTGCCATCAATGGATTTTGAGTCCATCGCGTATACCATTCCGCCACCTGCCCGTTGTTTCAATTATCGCGTGCTGAATATACAATACAAAATAAGATATACCAAATCTATACCAAATGGCGCGTGTAATAGCGATTTGTAATCAGAAAGGCGGTGTTGGTAAAACCACTACCGCAGTGAACCTCGGGGCGTATTTAGCTGCGCTGGGTCGCCGTGTTCTTTTAATTGATTTTGATCCTCAAGGAAATGCAACTGCCGCACTCACAAGTGAAAGAGATTTTGATAAACACGTATACCACGGAATTCTGGGGGAGGCGTCGTATATGGATATCATTAAAAATAGTGGGATTATAAACTATCAATTTATTCCTTCTTCGTCCGATTTAGCCGGAGCGCTAATTGAGCTAGTTCCTCTTCCTGAAAGGGAATACTACTTACGAAAGTTTATTAACCAACTGCGTCACCACTACGATTATATTTTAATCGATTTACCCCCGTCCCTTTCGCTATTAACTGTAAACGGTCTCGTTGCCGCAGACGAAGTGCTGATACCAGTTCAGTCTGAATTTTATGGTCTCCAGGGGTTAGGGCAGTTACTCGACACAGTTACGCTAATAAGGAATAACTTAAGGCATCCGCTAGTTGTCTCAGGCGCGGTAATTACGCTCTACAACAAGTGGGAACGACTTTCACGCGATGTGGCGAAAAATGTCCGCAGGCATTTTCCGCACAAGGTCTTTAAGGTCGAAATTCCACGTTCCGTTGATCTTGCAGAAGCGCCAAGCCACAATAAGCCCATCATTTTATATAAACCCCGCTCGGCCGGCGCCCTAGCATATCGTCGTCTCGCAGAGGAAATTATCGACGAAGAGGTCCACTACTCACTTTAGCTTTGACCTATCACACACGAACTAAGTAAGATTACTATATGCCACTTGGAAGAGGACTCGCATCATTAATTCCCCCGCCGGAAGAGAGGGAGAATAAACCACAGCAATATCGGGAAGAGGAAACAGCTCCCGATATTACACCGCATGAAGAGCAGAATCTTTCGACAGAAGCGCCGCCCGTCATAGAACCCCAAACCAATGTGTCAGTTCCCAGCGTCTATATAAATGCCAAGCCAGAAGAGAAAGTGGAAGACGCTGTTTTTCAGATTGAAGTAGATAAGATTTTTCCGAACCCTCATCAGCCAAGAAAGTACTTTGACGAGGACGCGCTAAGAGAGCTCGCGCTCTCTATTAGGGAGTTCGGTATTCTCCAGCCTCTCGTAATATCGAAAGTTGAGAGCGAGTCTGAAACGGGATGGACTGTTAG
>MHIV01000009.1:0-396 GCA_001817685.1 Candidatus Colwellbacteria bacterium RIFCSPHIGHO2_02_FULL_45_17 | reverse complement strand
CGATAGAGAGAAACTTGAGATTGCGGTAATCGAGAACATTCAGCGGGAAGATTTGAATCCGATAGAGTTCGCGCGTGCGGTTGCCAGACTACAAGATGAATTCGGCCTAACTCAGCGCGAAATAGCGGTTCGTATCGGGAAAAGCAGAGAGACAATCGCAAATGCAGTGCGTCTGTTGGGCTTGCCCACAGAAATCCAAAACGCAGTCGCCGAGGGAAAATTAAGTGAAAGTCATGCCAGGCTTTTACTATCAGTTGACGATGCGGCTCTGCGATTCGAAGTTTTCGAGGATATTCTAAAGTATTCTCTAAATGTTAGAGAAACCGACCTGAGAATTAAAAGGGGAAGAGGCGGTGTTGCTACGGAGGATGCGATTGTCCAAATTAACCCAGAAAT
>MHIV01000008.1 GCA_001817685.1 Candidatus Colwellbacteria bacterium RIFCSPHIGHO2_02_FULL_45_17 | reverse complement strand
AATAACTCCGAGTGTAACGCCCCCTCTACGGGGCTTGCACCCACATCGCTCGAAGAAAATAAACACACAGGGGCATGTAGCCTCTTCTCGTTCGTGGGTGTAGAAAAAGTCCTCTCTTTCCGTTAGAGTAGGGCTATGTCCGAGAAGTTTTTTATTTCAACTGCGATACCATACGTTAATGCCAAACCGCACATTGGTTTTGCTTTGGAATTAGCGCAGGCAGATTTTATTGCGCGGTACAAGAGGTCTCATGGAAAAGATGTGTTTTTTGTTACTGGGACAGACGACAACGCACTAAAAAACGTTCAAGCGGCGGAAGATGCTGGTCTTCCAGTCGAAAAGTTCGTACACGACCAAGCTAAGCGCTTTAAAGAGCTCGCCGAAAAATTAAATATTTCGAACGATTATTTTATCGAGACTTCAATTGACCCAAAACATATCGAGGGAGCGCAAAAACTTTGGAAGGCAGCCGGTAAAGATATTTATAAAAAAGAATACGCCGGTCTCTATTGTGTCGGCTGTGAGGAATTTAAAACAGAAAAAGAATTGGTCAACGGACGTTGCAATGAACATCCAGACAGAGATTTAGTCAAAGTCTCAGAAGAAAATTACTTTTTTAAACTTTCGTCCTATGAGAAAAAGCTTAAGGAATTAATAAAGTCTGACAAGCTAAAGATTGTGCCGGAGTCGCGAAAAAATGAAATGCTTAGTTTCATCGAGAGCGGCCTAGAAGATTTTAGTGTCTCACGTTCTGTGGAGCGTGCGCGCGGGTGGGGGATTCCAGTCCCAGAAGACGACTCACAGATACAGTATGTCTGGTTTGACGCATTGTCGAACTACATTAACTCGCTAGACTATGCGAACAAGAGTGAGAAATTCGAGAACTACTGGGAGAATGCTGAGGAAATAGTGCACGTTATCGGCAAAGGTATCAGTAGATTTCATGCAATTTACTGGCCTGCGATGCTTCTTTCTGCTGGCGTACGCTTGCCCGACACTGTTTTTGTCCACGGATACGTTACCATCGACAACCAGAAGATGAGCAAGAGCTTGGGTAATGTAATAGATCCAGTCACGCTCATAGAAAAATACGGCACGGATGCAGTTCGCTACTTTCTTACCCGCCATATCAATCCATTTGAGGACAGCGATTTTAGCGAAGAGAGACTCGCAGAAGCCTATCAAGCAGATTTAGCGAATGGTCTTGGTAATTTTGCTTCACGTGTGTCAACGCTCGCCGCGGAAGCAGGTGAGCTAACAAGTTCAAAGGTGGATGGCCAGATTGAGTCCGAAATAGAAAATGCGAGAAAAAATATAGAAAATGCCGTCTCGCAATTCAGAATCCACGAAGCTGTTGCGGCGGCGTGGAATTTAATTCACTTCGGCGATGGGTATATAGATAAGAAAAAACCTTGGGAGAGCAAGGACAAAAAGGTCATCTTTGACCTTGTGGTGCTCCTCGATAACATTGCTTCGCTTGTTGCTCCGGTCGTGCCTAACGCAGCTGATAAAATAACAAGTGCAATAAACTGGAAGGACAAAGACAGAATAAGCGTTAAGAAAATCGAAGCACTTTTCCCGCGCCTCGAATAATGCCGAAGATAATAGACGTTCATACTCACACTCACTTTGCTGCGTATAAAGATGATATGCGCGATGTTATCAATCGTGCGCTCGAGAAAGATATCTGGCTTGTAAATGTTGGCACACAGCGTGATACGTCGCTCGGTGCGATAAAAGTCGCCGAGGAATATAAGGAAGGCGTCTATGCAACAATTGGGCTTCATCCAATTCACACCGCAGAGTCTTACCACGACGAGAAAGAACTCGGCGGGGGCGAAGCAGCAAAATCCTTTACATCAAGGGGAGAAGAGTTCGACGCGGATTTTTACGTAAAAATGGCCCAGCACGAAAAGGTTGTAGCGATAGGTGAGTGTGGCCTTGATTACTATAGACTTGATGAGAACACGAAGGAGAAGCAGGCGGAAGTGTTCTTGGAGCAAGTAGAAGTTGCACACACGGTAAACAAGCCCCTGATGATTCACTGCAGGAACGCATTTCCAGATTTAATAAAGATTCTTGAGGAGAACAGAAACAAGCTGATAGAGAACAAGGCAGGTATCACCCACTTTTTCACTGGGACGCCAGAGGACGCAAAGGGACTTAAAAAATTAGGCTTCTATTTCTCGTTCGGGGGCGTTGTGACATTTGCTAGGGATTACGATGAGGCGATAAAAGAAATCGGCCTCGAGAGAATAGTGCTCGAGACAGACGCTCCTTATGTAGCTCCTGCGCCGTTTCGTGGAAAGAGAAACGAGCCGCTCTACGTTAATTATGTCGCGGAGAAAATCGCAGAGATCCTAAGTACCGACGTCGAAGAAGTAGCCGAGCGAACCACAACAAACGCGAGAAAGATTCTTAGCGTTTGAGTATCTGGTATCTAGTATGTAGTATTTAGCTTATGTATCCGTTCGCAAAAATAGAGAAAAAGTGGCGCGAAAAATGGGAAGAAACTCGTATTTACGAGCCGGATTTGGATAAAGCGAAAAAGCCGTTCTATAACCTTATGATGTTTCCATACCCATCTGCGGAGGGATTGCACATCGGAAGTGTTAGGACTTTTAGCGGCGTTGATGTTTTCGGTCGCTTCAAACGGATGCAGGGCTACGATGTTTTCGAGCCGATAGGGCTTGATGGATTTGGAATTCACTCAGAGAACTTCGCGATAAAAACGGGCAAACACCCGATGGATCACGCAGAAACGTCAGAAAAGAATTTCTATAGGCAATTGGGCTATATCGGCAACGGTTTCTCCTGGGACGAGAAACTGGAAACGTATGACCCAAATTACTACAAGTGGACACAGTGGGTGTTTATCAAGATGTGGGAACAGGGGCTTGTAGAAAGGAAGAAAGCAAATCTCAACTGGTGCCCATCATGCAAAACAGTGCTCGCAGATGAACAGGTGATTAATGGAAAGTGCGAAAGATGCGGTTCTGATGTAACCAAGAAAGAATTAGAACAGTGGTTTTTCAAGATAACTGATTATGCAGAAAAGCTTCTCTCTAATCTGGATGGTCTTGATTGGACGGAACACATAAAAATTCTGCAGAGAAACTGGATTGGAAAATCAGAGGGATCGCTTCTTGCATTTTCGCTACGTGGGATTAGCGGCCAATCAGATGACAAACATTCAGTTAGTGTATTTACAACTCGACCCGACACAATTTTCGGTGCGACGTTTGTTGTTATCTCGCCTGAACTCGCACAAAAATGGATTGATATCGGGTGGTCTGCATCTGAAAAAGTTAAACAATACATCAGGAAATCACTCTCTAAAACGGAAAATGAGCGAATCGCGGAACAGAAATCAAAAACAGGAGTAGATGCGGGGATTACAGCAGTCAATCCCGCGACAAGAAAAGAGATTCCTGTGTGGATTGCAGATTATGTCCTTTCTTCATATGGAACTGGTGCGATTATGGCTGTTCCAGCGCACGATGAGCGTGACCACGAGTTCGCGGTAAAGAACGACCTAGAAATTAGAACCGTGATAGAGCCGGTTTTCATAGACTCAAAGGGGCAGTCAGCTGTTAGAGAAGGAGAACCATTTATAGAGCGCGATGCGATTATGGCTATAGTTAAACATTGGAAAGACGATAAATACATTGGGCTCAGATGGAAAAAGGTAGACTGGGAGACGATCGTTACCGGAGGGGTTGAGAAAGAACAAACTCCAGAAAAAGCAGCAATCGAGGAAATTCGAGAAGAAACGGGCTATCTTAACCCAAAGCTTGTAAAAGAACTACCGCCTGCCCACTCTAAGTTTTTTCATAACCCTAAGGGGGTAAACAGATTCGCGCACTTCCGTTCTTTCTATTTTGAATTAGAGAACGGGGACAAAGAGGAAATACCATCCGAAGAAAAAGGCAATCACGATGTGCTCTGGCTCACCAAGAAAGAGATGGAAAGCTTCCGTCTACCGGAATGCCACCGCTTCGCCTGGAACGCACTGGTGGATGGAAAAAATGTGTACACAGGGAAGGGCCTGATGGTTAACTCAGAGAAATTCGATGGCATGGATTCTGAAGAAGCGAAAGGGGCAATTATAAAACAAATCGGAGGGGAAAAACGAACCGATTATCACTTACGCGACTGGCTAATTTCTCGTCAAAGGTATTGGGGTCCGCCGATTCCGATGATTTACTGTTCCTCCTGCGCCAAGGCTTCGGCGGGCAGGGAGAATGCTGGCTGGCAACCAGTCCCGGAGAAAGACCTACCGGTACTTTTGCCAAGGATAGACGATTTTCGTCCAAAAGGAAGTTCGGAAGCCCCGCTTGCGTCACATCCAGAGTTTTACGAGACAACTTGTCCAGAGTGCAAGGGTCCAGCGCGTCGTGAAACAGATGTTTCAGACACATTTCTAGACTCGGCGTGGTATTTTTTCCGTTATCCAGACACAAAAAATGGCAAAGAGGCGTTTAGTAAAAAGCGCGTGAAGAAATGGCTCCCGGTTGATATGTATATCGGTGGAGTTGAACACGCCGTCCTACATTTGCTCTACGCGAGGTTTATAACGATGGCACTCAAGAATATGGGCCTTGTTGATTTTGAAGAACCATTTACCCGATTAAGACCAAACGGGCTTATCACATTTAGGGGCTCCAAGATGTCAAAGTCGAAAGGAAACATAATCGATCCAGACGACTACATCGGCAAATTTGGCGCAGACGCAATCAGGATATATCTTCAATTCATTTCCCCATTGTATGAAGGGGGTGATTGGCAGGACGGCGGACTTATTGGCGCTGTGAGATTTCTGGATCGTGTATGGAAACTCGGAGAAAATGTGGACGAACCTGAAGACGTCAAAGAAGTATCCTCGTGGATGCACAAATCGATTAAAAGAATCACAGACAGTATATCTGAGCTTAGATACAATTCTGCGATTGCAGAACTAATGACTATCCTTAACAAATTTGAGGATGGGGGAGAGGTAAATCGCAAAGACCTTGAGACTTTCCTTCTGATGCTCGCGCCACTAGCACCCTTTATAACAGAAGAACTATGGGAAAAACTCGGCAATAAGTATTCTATTCACGTGGAAGCATGGCCAAAATACGATGAGAAGAAACTTGTTGAAGATACGATAAGCTTAATCGTCCAGGTAAATGGGAAGTTGCGCGCGACGATTGAGACCACGAGAGGAATAAACGAGAAGCGCGCAGAGGAGCTCGCTCTTTCTGAAGAGTCTGTTAAACGATACGTTACAGGCAAACCCAAGCGGGTAATTTTCGTAAAAGACAAATTAATAAACTTCGTGGTATAAGTAGGCAATGAAAAATCTCACCGATCTGTTTAAGCTGTTGGAAATCACTAGAGACCAACCACAGTACGGTTACGCCCTCGTCGGTATACACCAAGGCGATCAAAGCAATCTCGCCGAGCACCATTATCTAGTTACATTTATCGCGTGGCAAATTGCTCTTCACGTAAAGGATGCTGGGGCGAAAATTGATGTGGAAAAAGTATTGGAATTTTCTCTAATCCATGACCTCGGAGAGCTTTTCGGAGGGGATATCGCTATGCCGTATGCTCGCGTAAACCCAAAAGCCAAGGTACTGGCAAAGGCATTTGAATCAGAGAATCATCAATTTCTATCGAAATTCTTCGGGAAAGAAAAACGGCACTTTCTCGAGTTAAGTTCCGAAATAATGGAGGCGGAGTCAGATGAGGCGCTCATAGCAAAAATCGCAGATTATATGGAACTTGCCCACTTTAGATTTCACATGAAGACGTTTGATAAGTGGGACGTTGAACTTATTGGACCGAAGATTCTTGAGAAAATTTCAAAGATAAAAGACCAGATTGCCAAGAAAGAACTCGGGAAGTTTCTCGAGATGTGGGTAAATCAAATGCCAGATAAAAAAGCCATAGACGTTATAGAATCAGGGGAAAATGGGGGTAACGGCTAAAATGCCCACTATTTACATTCTTCACGGCTGGGCCCCGAATACCGACGGAGAGAAATGGCGGTCATTTTTGGGTTTTTTGGAGAGCGCCGGATTCAAAGTTAAGTTTCTTTCGATGCCTGGGTTCGAAGTCCAGTTGACTAAGGCGTGGACACTTCAAGATTTTGTCAATTGGTTGAAAGGAGAAATAGAAGCGGAAGAAAAAGCTATACTTCTCGGGCACTCGTTTGGAGGGCAGATAGCGATTCGTTTTGCGTCTCAATACCCTGATAAAATAAAAAAACTCGTACTAATCGCGAATTCCGGAATGCGCGATAAAGTTTTGCATAAGAGACTAAAACGAATATTCTTCTACGTTTTATCAAAACTCGGTAAGCCGATTGCAAAAAGCGAACGCATAAGAAAAGCCTACTACACACTTATAGGGGCGGAGGATTACCTTGCGGCTACTGGACCGCTTAGAGAAACTATGGGTAATGTTTTGAAAGATGAGATACGGAAAGACCTACCTAAAATAATTTGCCCGACTCTCGTTGTCTGGGGCAGGAGCGATAAAGTGACTCCGCCGAAACACGGGCGATTTGTCGCGGAGAATATTAAGAATGCAGAACTAAAAATTGTAAGTGGCGCTAGACACTCGCCACAGTTTACACACGCCAAAGAAGTCGCCGTTCTTGTGACTCAGTTCCTAAGATGATACTCATTGCGAAGATACTTTTGTTTGTTCTTGCACCGATGATCCTGATTAGATGGAGCAGGTGGCTCGCCACTCTCCAGCAGAAAGAATATAGGTGGGATCGCCTGTGGCTGTTTCTTATGTCACGCGAAGGGCGACAGGACTTAATACGTGTTTTGCCGAACAGGAGGGATTTCTCGCGCGCGGGCCTAAAACGCCCTGCCGTTACTAGAAGGATAGTCTTCGTGGGTTTTATTGGTTTTGTTATCCTCATAGCAGGATTCGTGGTCCCATTTTCATCAAGCGCGCCGAAGCTTTTGGCATCACTCGTTGTTTTCCATTTAATTCTGCCGATAATTGTCTCTGTTTCTATACTTCCGTCACAAATTGTCTCTGAGATAATAACGCTTGCTGTGCTGATGAAGGCGAGAAAAATGATTAAAAAACACTCGCCGACGGTAGTAGGTATTACTGGAAGCTATGGAAAAACTTCCACAAAGCTGATTATCTCTCATGTACTTCGAACGAAACTCAAAGTTTTCACAACACCTAAGTCGTACAATAAGAGATACTCGGTAGCTAAATCGATAGTCGGGAACTACAGGGGGCAACAGGTAATTGTCCTCGAATACGGAGCCTACAGGAAGGGGGAAATCAGGGCTCTAGCCAAGTTTATAAAGCCCTCCAGCGCCGTGATTACTGGGCTTACGCCCCAGCATATGGGAATTTTTGGCAGTTTGGAAAATATAATCGCGGCAAAAAGCGAACTTATAAAAGCTCTCGCTGATAAATCCCGCGTGTTTTATAACGGAGATGACCCTGGCACGAAGGAAATCTGCGAAGTAGGCGGTGTAGAAAATCCAATCGCTTACAGCGGTAAGGACAGTACAATAAAAATTAGCAACGTCGGTTTAAACAACGAGGGGCAATTGAAATTCAAGTGGGAGGGGAGGCTGGTACAGACTCGACTTGTGGGTACGCACTATATAGGTGCAGTCAGGGCGGCGCTCGTTATAGGACAGAACGAATTCGGATTTACGAACGAAGAAATAATCGATGCGCTCGAGTCATTCGACCCGGGAGACAATTTCATCCTGACGCGGCGACTAACAAATGGGGCGTTCGTAATAGATGATGGAAAGACGGCAAACCCAGCAGGGTTCAAAGCAGCGCTTGAGATTCTAAAATTCTTGAAAGAAAAAAGAGGCGCGAAAAAAGCGCTCCTTGTATTCGGCGGAATAGTCGACTTGGGCGGAGAGTCAGCGAAAATCCATTCAGATTTGTCGGCCGCCGCTCATGCTGTTGCTGACGAAGTTGCTTATGTGGGCAGCGAGGGCCAAGACGAGTTTCTCGAAACATTCCACGAGGACTTATTCTTTGGGCACAGCGCGGTCGAGAAAAAACTAAAGGAGCTTAGCGGCGATACAATAGTCTTAGTCGAGGGATTTGTGCCGAAATCGATTTATGAAACCTATCTTCAATAGTCTCGGATCAAGCTACGACTTCTCTTTTGTGACGCACGCGCTAAGTGAGTTAATTCATAGCGACCGAGAGGCTCCGCAGAGACTCACAGCCGAGCTCGAAAAAATGTTTGGAGGCAAGACGCATCTTTTTTATAAGGGACGCGATGCGATTGAGTTCGCATTGAAGTCGTATGGTATAGAGAGCGGCGACGAAGTATTAATACAGGGATTCACTTGTTATGCGATTGAGCAAGCAGTACTTCGTACTGGAGCTACCCCGGTATTTGTTGACGTTGGAAAGAATAATTTGAATGTGACGCTCGACTCTTTAAAAAACGCTCACAAGAATACGACAAAAGCCAAGGCGGTTTTGGTGCAGTATACTCTCGGCTCCCCGATTGGAATTAGCCAAATAAAGGAATGGTGTGAAGAAAATAAACTTCTGCTTATCGAAGATTTGGCACAGAGCCTGGGCGCGACCGACGAGAAAGGCACCTCACTCGGGACCTACGGCGATGCTGTCGTACTCTCTTTCGGGAGAGGCAAGGTGGTGGATGCCGTCTCGGGGGGCGCAGTTATTTTAAGACGAGAGGGTGCGCGTGAGATCAAAGTTACTGACACCGTGAGAAAAGCGATAATCGTCAAAGATATGCTCTATCCACTCACTGCGTGGAAAGTTCGAAAGACATATAAAATTCTTCTCGGACCTTTAATATTAAGAATTTCAAGAAAACTCGGACTTGTTACATCGGCCACAGGAAGTCCGACGAAGAATGTGACGTTGATGCCAGAGGAGCACGCCAGCCTTGCGCTAAGCGAACTCGGGAAATTAAAGAATACTCTCCGGCACCGAAAAAAGATTGCAGAAATTTACTACCAAGAAATACAAGACAAAAGTTCCATAATTACATCTCAGAGCGACATAGAGCACGGCTCAAATCTACGCTTCGCATTGAGAGTAGATAAGCCCGCAGAATTACTGCGGCTCATGGATAAAAAAGGTATTCATATCTGGGATAGATGGTATCGCGCCGCGGTAGATTGCGGGACGTTGTCGGTGTCGAGCGTTTATAAAAACGGAACAACACCAAATGCGGAGGAACTTGCTATACACATTGTGAACCTCCCGACACACAAAGAAGTGCGAGAGAGAGATGCGATGAGAATCTCCAAAGTCGTCAATCAGTATTTGGATAAGTGAGATGGAGGATTGGAAAGTTCGTTTAGTTAGTGATAGGAAAGAGTGGGAAGAATTTGTAAAAAGAGAACCCGCGGTAAACTTTTTGCAATCCTGGAATTGGGGCGAGTTCCATAGGAATCTTGGGAAAAAAATCTTTCGCTTCGGTTTATATAGAGAAGGGGAGCTTCACAGTATTGCGCTCGCGGTGAAAGAAACTGCGCGTCGAGGTACATATTTCGCCATTGCAGGCGGGCCA
>MHIV01000007.1:1719-9508 GCA_001817685.1 Candidatus Colwellbacteria bacterium RIFCSPHIGHO2_02_FULL_45_17 | reverse complement strand
CCAAGAATACCTTTTTCTTAATTCTAAGCTGGAGAAGCTTTGGATTTTCTCCTTTCATTAAGTCAACGATGCGATCAACGCCCATAGCAGCCCCAGCCGCAGGCGTTGGCCTACCTCCTAACATCTCTGCAAGATAGTCGTAGCGACCGCCGGCTACTAACGCCAAATCCTCTCCATCAGGAAAAATCTCAAAAACCGTCCTGTTATAATAATCCAGACCTCTCACTAATGTCGGATTCATAAAGTATGGAAGCCCAAGCTCCTCGAGATATTCCAGGACTTGCTTCAAGTGACTCCTGCATGAACTGCAGAGACTATCCAAAATACTAGGAGCATCGGCTTTAAATGGCTGACACGATTCTTTCTTGCAGTCCAAGAGACGCATAGGATTATCTTTAAGACGATCTTTGCAATCCTTACAGACATCCTTTCCTTTATAGTAGGCAACTAATTTAGTCCGATACCCAGGCCTACAAACGCGGCATCCGATACTATTCATATTCACAGAGAGCGGGCCAGTCTTTAGCTCCTCAAGGATTCTATAGAACATAACGATTATCTGGGCATCGTAGACTGGATCGCTCTCACCTCCGACTATTTCCAATCCGATTTGCCAGAGTTGACGATAGCGGCCCGCCTGCGGTCTTTCGTGACGGAAGAACGGACCGAAATAATAAAACCTTTGCGGCTGCGGAAGTTTGTGCATACCGTGTTGCAGGTATGCTCTCACAACCGGCGCGGTTCCTTCTGGACGAAGAGCCAGCTTGTCACCGCCTTTCGTACGAAGCGTGTACATTTCTTTTCCGACAATGTCCGTCTTCTCACCCACTCCCCTTTTGAATAACTCGACTTTCTCGAGAACCGGGGTATTTATCTCGGCGAAATCATAAAACTCTGCCATCCGTCTCGAGGCCTCGACAACTTTGTCTCTCACTGGGGCATCAGCCGGTAGAACGTCGTGCATCCCCCGAGGCGGCATAAGAAAGTCTATGTCCCTATTCCCCCTTTGTTTTTCTCCGCTATCGGGTTTCGCCTTCACGCTTGTGTTCACTTTATAAGTCGGCCCGTTCTTAGCTCGAAGTTTCTTTACGGCCGGCATACTACTGGCTAGCTTGATACGTAAACGACCCGAACGAAGCCGGAGGCCAAAATCTCAGCCTAACCACTCCTATTATCAAGTCCTCTCCCAATGGACCCCAATTTCTGGAATCGAAACTCTGCGGACGGTTGTCTCCCATCACAAAATACTGATCTTGATCCAGCTGAAACACATACCTCCCATCAACCTTAATCCCATCGGCAAGATAAGGCTCATCAACCAATTCTCCATTTACGAAAACCTCGTTGTCACTCACTATAACTTCCTCTCCCGGTAGACCAACGATGCGCTTGATATAAAATTCATCGGCGTCGTTTGGGTTCTTAAACACAATTACTTCTCCCCTCACAGGTTCTCTGAAATAATAAGTCGCTTCATCCACTAGAAGATAATCGCCGCTTGAAAAATTGGGCTCCATACTGGCCCCCTGGACAAGAAACGGCTGGGCAATAAACCCATAAATTACATATATAGAGATAAGGACAACCGCCAAAATCTCGAAAACTTCGAGGAGCGGCAGAAGAAATTGTTTCATAGGGCGCATTTTAATACAATTGAAGCTGATGTTCAATATAACTTTTTCGAAAAAGGGAGCCGCTCCTGGCACAGGCGTCTCGATTCATGGGAAAAACATAAAGCTCATCGTGGGGTTGGGAAATCCTGGCGGGGAATATAAGGGCACCTATCACAATGTCGGCTCCATGTTTCTAGACTACTTATACAGCGTATTGACCGGACGCCAGGCGGAAAAACCGGAGTGGAAAAAGGAGAAATTATTCGAATACGTGAAACTGGGCAATATTATCCTTGCTAGGCCTACTGTCTATATGAACACATCGGGCAGGTCTGTAAAAAAGCTATTGCTATATTTCAAAATCAAGCCGGCCGAGATCTTGGTTCTACATGACGATTCCGATATTCCACTTGGCAATCATAAAATCTCGTACGCGCGCGGATCTGCTGGGCACTATGGGATAGAATCTATCACTAAATCTATCGGAACGAATGAGTATTCGAGGCTAAGGCTCGGCGTAAGATACGGCAACGAGCAAGCCGGCAAGTTCGTACTCAAAAAAATCGGTAAGCAACAGCTACAAATCCTTGAGAAACTATTCGACGAAATCAAAACTAGCTACTTTGAAGTTTAGACTAAACGACACTCGATCGCCGGAACTCAAAATGTTATTTAGCGGAAGATTTACACCCGTAAACTGAGGCTGGCTCGCAATTCTATTCTTAAACTCCACTGCGGTACTTTCATTTGGGGCGGTCCCATTAACAAGCATAGAGGAATCGGAAGGATCAAAACCAAGCCTTGTAATACTCACGTCATCCCCAGCAAGACTTCTCATCTTCAAAAGTAGCGGCGCAACCTCTACTCCGCCCCCTTTTATGGCGGCAATCGCAGAGACTAACTTATTAAATTCCTCTGCCTCAGCGCTCAAAGACAGATATTCTTTGATGCTTGGATCGGATAAAACCGACCCTCCGCTTCTAACAAGTTCGGACATTTCGTTACGAAGAAATATATTTGTGGACACGAAGAGTAATAAGAGAAACCCGAGAGCAGTCGCAAGTATATTCCGCCAGATTCTCACAAAATTTATGAGCTGCTGACGCTCGAATACACCGAGCGCGCTTAGACTTGCCAGACTGATTTCGGTATCTGACGATCTCGGGGTCCTACCCCTCCACGCCGCTCCGACAACAACACTTATTTTCGCTGGGTCTATGATCTGCACGGTCGCATCGCTAAACTGTTCCTTCATAAGTTCGGTTATATCATCCCCAAAAACGGGCGTGATAAATATTACATCGCTGATTTTCTCTCCGCTCCAATGAGTGAAGTAGAAATTAATAACTCTCTCAAGCTCATCTTCAAGTGTAGCCTTCAGTCTATCAACGGCTATAGACTTCCCATCGCCCTGTATCTCGGACCACGGATGAAAGTAGTGGAAGTGTGGAAGTCCCTTGCGGACCACAACCATGCTTATCCCCTCAGTCGCGATATGAACAATTATAAACGGCTTCTCACTATCGATTAGTTTCGCACGCTCGATGCTTCTTGCCAGGCTCATACTATCAAATTCGATTGCTGCTATGCCGAACCCGGCAGATTCAATGATTTCTACAAACTCATCGACGACAGGTCTCTGAACAAACGCCCCAAGCATATCTGCATTGGCGCTAGCCGTGAATCCTTGAGACACCCTCTGCCATCCATAATATGCGTTGTCGGCATTGATAGGAGATATCATTCTAGCGTTTAGGCCTGCGGCTTCTTCAAAATCCCCTTCTCCTATCTGTGGGGTGCTAAATGTTTGTATGTAGACATCACGCATTGATAGGCTGAGCACAACGCTAATAGGCTTTCTCGGGTTTGGAGCCACCCGTTTGCGGAGCTCCGCCAGGACAGCCACCAGAATTTCTTTACTCTTAACCTTTCCATCCTCAATCACTCCAGGCTGTAAACGCATTGATTCAACAATGAAACGCCCTCCTTTCTGCCCCGCATATCGAACAGCGAAGTCAGTTATCTGAAGTCCACCAACCGGCACAGGCGGCGATATCTTCTCGAACCATCTCCCCAATTTTCTAAGAGCGTCCTCTTTGCTCATACTATAATGCTACTTCTTTAAATGATTGCATCGAAACTTCTCCAGTGCTCGCATCAACGCCGAGTATTACCTCAACACCCTTACTCCTCAGATATGCACTACCAGTAGACCGAATAGTCACGACGACGCCTTCACTCTCTATGCTTACAGTCGCGCTTCTCTCTCCAACCGGCAGAGAGTACAACGATGGACAACCTGGAGTGATAGGGCAATCTTTGTAACGTAACACTCTCAGTATAGCATCTTGCGCCCCAGCTCTAGCCACGCTATATGCCTCTCGAGCCAAACGTTCACCAAACCGAGTGTTGTTAAACGCATTAGCCAGAACAACGCTAATTACCGCAACCTCTATTATAACCATCGAAATTATGAGAACTGTCGGTAAAGCTGAGACTCCAATGTTTTTTCTCTTGCTCATAGCTAGGGAGACCAGTTAATCACGACATCTTCAACCTCGGGAGATGAAAGAGCAGCATTTTTATACAGCTCAACTTTATATCTGAAGTAACGCTTATTATTATGTTGGTCAGTTGGAATAACGTAACTCACATTCGCATCACTCGGCGAATAGTACGTCGATGCCGTGCCGTCAGAACCTATAAAAGCACCATCGCCTTCAACTGGTATTCCCCAACCACCACTTGAACAGGTCGGTGCGTTAGAGGCGCCATTTGTACAGTTAGAACTAGCAATCTGGAACCTCACATAATTCGGCGAACCTCCCCCGAGAGTCCCCTGCCAAAGAATTGCGTTTATCTTAACCCCGTTTGAAAATCCTGTATCAAATGTGCTGGAGATAAGCCATCCAGATGACCCAGGCGGTATATTATACTCATCGTTATCATAGGTGCCAGAACATCCTGGGTCAGCTGGATAGTCGATTAGAGAATCTTCTGGGTCTGCGTTATCAATCCCGTCATTGCATTGGACTGTGTTGCCTTCATCGTTATCTTGCTTGCTTGAACACCCTAAGTCCGAGCCAAAATCAAACAGGGTGTCCTCTGGGTCGGCGTTGTCTACACCATCCTGGCATTGCGCTTTTGGATTCGTCTCATCATTATCCGTCGCGCCGGAGCATGAAAAATCAGATAGGTCTGTTGCCTGATCATTATCATTGTCTAAACCATCCTGACATTGCGTGGTCGCTGTGTTTTCAGTGTTGTCGCTACTACTTGAACATCCTGGGTCAGCTAAGTCAGTCACGCCATCTCCATCATTGTCTGATCCATCCTGACACTGTGAGATTTCGCTATCGTCGCTACTACCCGAACATCCTGGGTCAGCTAAGTCTGTGGCTCCATCGCCATCATTGTCTGATCCATCCTGACATTGCGGAACCGTGTAAGTGATACTCAACTGCGGCTCAATATAAGTCGAGCTATTCCACGTTACCCATCCCTGAGACATATCCTGGTCAGCCATATTCTCGTCCCAATGAATACCGATAGCGTTTCCGGAAACCCAACCAGCTCTATTAATAATTGGCTGAATTGCTGCCGCGAAGTTCGGGGATGTCAACACGCTATCCCATGCATCTATTTGCGTAAAGTTCCACGCCACACCAGTCGTATGAAGCGCATGGTCAGATTGCCACGTCCCAGTATTGGTAGGAGCGACATGATTATCCTCGGCCACGCCGTACAACATAGAATAGTTGGTGCCGGCCCCAAATGTATTGGTTGTAGTTCTAAGTGTTAATGTTGCGTTACTTATAATAGCGCCCTGCGGTATCGTGATATTGGTAAAACGAAACCACCCATTGTAAGAGTATGTTGAATTACCGGGATCATCTTCCCCGGTTAGACCGTATGTATTGGACGAGTTAAAGATGCTCAACGACTCATTTGATTGATAACCATCATCGGCGCCAGCCACGATAGCTCTAGTTAGACTTGCGGCGGACACCTTGCCTATACCCAAACCAACAAACACAACAGTTACTAAAATCAATATGGATAATAGCTGTTTTGATAATTTAAGCATGTGCGTGTCTAATTAATTTTAATTTCCCCTTGAGTTGAAAGATCAATACTTCCTGATGTCGCGGAAAAATTATTATCCGGCCTTGTAATCGGACCCTCAATTCCGGAATTTCCGCTCCAATCAGTAAAAACAGTCGATTCATTACGCGTCCACCTAGTAAAATATTCGGTGAGACCGACCGAAGCTGTGCCTGGACCCTCCTGCCATTCAATGTGAACCGCAACTTTTTGTGTGGAAGTGTCTTCGGTCCCACCCGATTCGACTATATCACCGCTCGAATCCCTGCTTACATTTTCTATCGAAAACCAGCGCGTATAAGTTATGCCGCCTCTTTCTATTTCCTCTGTGCCAGTAGCTACAGAAAGAGTGGAAGTAGAATCGAGGTTGATGTGATACGTCGATGAAGACGACTTATCAGATTGACTATAAAGTGAGGGCCAATCACTTTCGGAGACTGAACGAACGTTATCTATAACTTCCTGCCCAAGCGGGGAGGCTGTACTAAAATTAATACTTTCATTGTTTATCCGGACGGACAATAAAAGTGCACCGACAACAGAACCTGCGAGAATAGCCACAATGGCAATGCTAATTATTAATTCAACCAAAGACTGACCGCAAACAGCCGCTTCAGTACGACTTCTCATACATTTATATAATAACACAGGGAATGCTAATGAATTTACGGACTTAATTTAGTGTAAAGTCTATTCTTCCTTGGGTATTTACCTCTACAGTTCCGGTCGAGTTCCCGCTAAGCGAATACAACTCCAGAGTCGAGCTTGCTAGAGGAAGACCGGTGGATTTGAGAAAAATAATATCCTTAGTAGCGCCTGATGCGGGATCCGAAAAAGCCACAGATCCGTGAAGGTTTGTATAATCAACCACTATGGCTGACTCGTAATTTGCACCGTGCCATATCTCATAAAAATCCGCCCCACTAGTCGCGTTGCTGAATCGAATCCCCCATTGGTCATCGCTCTCTTGAGCAAGAGATCTAGACATAGTCCATCTTAAGTCTGCGGTAATCTTGTTAACTTGGTTCTCAAAAGCAACTCTATTTCTAACGCCGAGATAGTTTGACCCGGTAACACCTGCCAAAACACCGATAATCCCTATGACCATAAGGAGTTCTATTAAAGTAAAGCCGAAATTATTTTTCATGACCTACACCTGCCCTACGAGTTGATAAATTGGGACTATCACAGCAACAGCGACGAGCCCTACCACACCTCCGATTACAACAAGGAGCGCCGGCTCAAGGAACGAGACCAAAGTTTTTATAGATGCGTCTATTTCCGACTCATAGAAATCCGAGAGCGTATCTAGCACCTCTTCTAGGTGTCCGGACTGCTCGGATATAGCGACTAGGTTAACAACAACTCGTGGAAAATACGGCTCTTTTCTGAATGCTTCCCCAACAGTTAATCCTTTTGTTAGCCCTTCTCTAGCAATTCTTATCAACGCATCTTTCAATTCTCCTATCCCAGCAGATTCGGCCGTTGTCTCAAGCGCTTCCAGAATTGGTGTACCAGAACGTATAAGAGACGACAGTGTAGAGGCAAATCTTTGAAGTGCAATTTTGCGTATCACTTCTTTGACAACAGGGGTTTTACCTATAAGTCTTGAAACGAATCTCTTGCCAGTGACGCTTTTCAAAAATATCCATGTGCCTACGCCCATTGATATGAATGAGAAGATAAGCAGCACCATGTAATCTCTGAAGAAAAATCCTATGGCGAAGACGATTCTGGAGAATAGCGGCGGCTCAAGCGCTCCCGAAGTAAACGTTTCCGCTATCTGCGGAAGTGCAAGAGAAACCATTAAGAAAAGCACGACGAGCGAGAGTATAACCAGAATGAATGGATATACTAGACTGCCCTTTATCTTGTTGCGCAACTCCCACTGTTTCTCAAGATCTACGCTAAGTTTATTCAGCACCTCCTCTAATGTGCCGGATGATTCACCGGCCTTTATAAGATTTACAAAAACCGGAGAAAAGTGTTGGGGATGTCTTGCGAACGTAGTATAAAACGGCTGTCCCTTGCCGAGGGCGTCTTTCATCTCAAGGAGGAGGGCTTTCATGGCA
>MHIV01000007.1:0-1711 GCA_001817685.1 Candidatus Colwellbacteria bacterium RIFCSPHIGHO2_02_FULL_45_17 | reverse complement strand
GAAATCTAACACAAGTATATCGATAGCCTTAAAAAGATCTGTGCCAACTTTTAGCATCAGAGCAAGATATTTTGTTAAAAACACTTGATCCTCTATGGTAATCTTGGCGGAAAATCTACCCTTCATAATTTTCTCCGCACCAACTCCAGCAACCTTGATAGAGATAGGTTTTAGCGAACGTTGCACCATCCACTCCAAGACTTCCCCCGGGCTCCCAGCATCCAAATCTCCTTCTATTAACTTCCCGCTTGTCTCTGACGCTTTGTAATGAAACTGCATATTATTCTTGTACTACTCGCAGAACTTCATCGATTGTGGTAATACCACGCTCGACCTTTCTCAGTCCGTCCTCGAACATTGTTAGCATCCCCTGTTCTCTTGCGACATTACTCAAGCCGCTAAGCGAAAAGTTTGGGCTTGCAATAAATTCTCTAGTCTCATCAGTCACATCCAAAACCTCGTAAATGCCAAGTCGTCCTTTATATCCAGTATTGCCATCAGCCTCGCACCCAGCACCTCTATATAATCTATCCGGAAGTTTCGCGTCCATCTCTTCGTCCGGAACGCCTGCTTGTTTCAACTGTGAGCGGATGGCATCGAGCGTCTCGGCATCGGGCTCATAAGAAACTATGCAATCGGTGTGAATTTTTCGGACAAGCCTCTGTGCAAGCACTGCGTTTAAAACTGCCGAGACTAGAAACGGCTCGACATCCATATCAAAAAGCCTCGGTATGGCTGTAGGCGCATCGTTAGTGTGAAGCGATGAAACAACAAGGTGGCCGGTTAAAGACGCCTGAACTGCTATGCCCGCAGTTTCACCATCACGAATCTCTCCAACCATAATTACATTAGGGTCCTGTCTCAAAATCGCACGTAGTCCGTTTGCGAAAGTTATTCCCGCTGCCGGATTAATCTGCGTTTGGTTTATGTATTGAATGTCGTACTCGATCGGATCCTCAACTGTCACAATATTTACCTCCGGGCGGTTAAGAACACTTAAAACAGAGTATAAAGTCGTTGTCTTACCGGAACCTGTTGGCCCCGTCACAAGTACCATTCCAAAACTTTTTCTGATAGCCCCCTCGAGAATTTTTACTGTGTCTGGAAGCATCCCAAGATCCCCGAACGTAAGGGGTCTAATCGAACTCGGAAGAAGACGCATCTCGGCTTTCTCTCCATAGAAAGTCGGTATGATTGACACACGTACGTCAATTGTATCGCTTCCTATTTTATATCTGAACCGACCGTCTTGCGGCCTTGTGTGTTCATCTATTCGGAGTGCACCTAAAAGTTTAATTCTCGCAATTATCGCGGGATGTACAATTCTCGGAATCCTAAGAACTTCATGAAGAACTCCGTCAATCCTGTAGCGGACGAGAATGAACTCTTCAAAGACTTCCATGTGAATATCGGATGCCCTTGAGGACATGGCATAGGCAAGTAAGTTATCTAGAATCGAGACTATCGGCAGTTCGCTAGCGGCTTCCTCCCCTTTTACCCTGCTCTCGATAGAGGCGGCAATATTTCTCTCGATAATTTCCTTAAAATTCGAGGCCGTTTCCCTGCTATAAAGAGAGAAGCCTTTATTCAAATCAGCCGTAGAGGCAAGGTATGGCTTAATCTCGGCTTTTAAGTAGCGCTCAAGATACTGGATAGTAGAGAGGTCGGTGGGATCTTCCATGGCAGTAGAAATTGAACCATCCGCCTCACG
>MHIV01000006.1 GCA_001817685.1 Candidatus Colwellbacteria bacterium RIFCSPHIGHO2_02_FULL_45_17 | reverse complement strand
TGAAGGATAATTTATTCGAAGAGAAGTGGGGGGTTCTTAAAAAACGCTCCAGGCTTTTTAGATACATCCCATTTGTGAAGTTTGTTCTAGTCGCCGGATCTATGGCGACCGGGCGTGTGCACGAGAAATCTGATTTTGATGTGGTTGTCGGAGTCCGTCGCGGCAGAATTTTCACAAGTTGGTTTTTGTCTGCACTCTTTTTTGAGATTTTCGGATGGCGTGAGAAACCAGGTAGAAATACAACAAATAAATTTGGAATGTCCCATTTTGTAGCACCTGGTGGATATAAGTTGACTGGTCCATACAACGCGTATTGGGAGAATTTATACAGGAATCTAGTTCCTGTGCTTGGAGACGAGATTCAAATTACAGAATTCTTTAATGCGAATGACTGGCTTGAACCTAGGCGTGTCTACGAGAGACACGAAAGATATATCGGGAGCGTAACGTCATTTACAAAGAAGATTTTCGAATTTCTGCTAAGCGGGTTGCTGGGCGATGTTGTCGAAAAGCTTTTGAAATATTGGCTCGTAAAGAAAATCCAAAATCCTGCCAGGCTTGGATACAAACCGCGAGTGTTTTGGAGCGATGAGAAATTGGAACTTTATCGCGACACAAAAAGAATTGAGGAGAAGCTAAGGAAAGGAGAGATCTAGGGGTTGACACGGCATAGTGCATTTTGATATACAAAGTATCGCATGAGTAATATAAAACCACTTTCAGATCACGTATTTATAGAACCAGTCGACGATGAGACTAAGACGGAGTCCGGCATTGTTATTCCAGACACTGCCGATAAAGAGAAGCCAATGAAGGGCAAAGTTGTTGCTGTTGGAGAGGGGAGAAGGGACGAGGATGGAAAACTTATCCCGATGTCCGTGAAGATCGGAGACATTGTGCTTTTCAAGAAATACGGGCCGGATGAAATCGAAGTCGATGGCAAGAAATATTTAGTCGGCGAAGAAACGGATATATTGGCGATAATTGAGTAATGTCAAAACTCAAATGTCAAAATTCAAATCTATAACCTAACAAAAGGAAATCATGGCAAAAGATATAAAGTTCGATAAAGACGCACGAGAGGCGATAAAGAAGGGGATGGATAAGCTCGCGCGTTCGGTAATAATGACACTTGGTCCACGCGGTCGTTCCGTGGCGATTGAAAGATCTTACGGCGCGCCGCAGGTAACGTTCGACGGCGTCTCGGTTGCTAAGGAAATTGAGCTCGAGGATAAATATGAGAATCTTGGGGCGCAGTTCTTGAAACAAGCAGCGGATAAAACCGCTGACAACGTCGGTGACGGTACGACAACCTCCGTAGTTCTGGCGCACTCGATGATTTCTGAGGGGGAACGGGTAATCTCCGAAAAAGGCTTTAACGTTATAAAACTCGCTGAGGAATTAAATAAAGCTAGCCAGGCTGTGATTGCGGAGTTAGACAAGCAGAAGGAATTGACAGACGACAACAAGAAAATAGAGGAGGTTGCTTCAATTTCTTCGAAAGACAAGGAGGTCGGAAAGCTCATCGCCGAAGTTATGGAGAAAGTTGGAAAAGATGGAGTCGTCACGGTTGATGACTCTAACGCAATAGGTAATTCCTATGAGGTTGTCGAGGGTATGCAGTTTGATAGGGGATACATCTCGGCCTATATGATTACGGATCAGGAGAGAATGGAGGCGGTTCTCGAGAATCCCTATATTCTCGTCACGGATGAAAAAATTACTTCAATAAATGATCTATTGCCGCTTCTCGAAAAAGTTATGAAAGGTGGAAAGAAAGATATGGTTATAATCGCCGAGGACGTAGAGGGCGAGGCCCTAGCGACGCTTGTCGTAAACAAACTCAGAGGGGTCTTTAACGTTCTTGCTGTAAAAGCCCCTGGCTTCGGGGATAGGAGAAAAGAGATGCTTCAGGACATTGCGACCGTTACGGGCGCGGAATTAATTTCGGAGGACATTGGGAAAAAACTCGAAACTACAGACGTTACGTCTTTGGGCAGTGCCGCCAAAGTTGTCGCGGACAAAGACAACACAACCATAGTGGGCGGAGTCGGTAACGCGGATGATATTGCGAAGAGGGTTTCGCAACTCAAGTCTCAACACGAGAAGAGTGAATCTGATTTTGACAAAGAGAAGTTACAAGAACGGATTGGTAAACTTTCCGGCGGTGTTGCAGTAATCAAAATTGGCGCAGCTACCGAAACGGCACAAAAGGAATTAAAAGATAGAGTTGAGGATGCAGTTCACGCCACGAAAGCAGCCATGGAAGACGGAATTGTCCCCGGCGGAGGAATTGCCCTTTTTAATTCCCGCGGATTCGAATATGTGAACGCAGAGGATAAGGAAGTAGGAGATGCCGCACGTGTAATTATTGAGAAGGCCATTATGGCCCCGCTCGAGGCGATAATCGAAAATAGCGGTGGAAGCGATAAGAGCATCCGCGAGCTTGAAAAGGCCAAGGAATCGGGTGACCTTTGGACGGGGTTTAACGCATTTAGTAACAAGATCGATAATTTGAAGGAGGCCGGAATTATTGATCCTCTCAAGGTGGTAAAAACTGCGTTTACTAACGCTGTTTCAGTTGCGAGTAACTATTTAACCCTTGGTGCCGCAATCGTTGAAATTCCCAAAGAGGAAAGTCCGATGGGCGGTATGCCGCCTGGAATGGGGATGTAGGCGGAAGCACCTAGCTGATAGTACCTAGTAACTAGGATTTTTAGTGTGCACGGAAACACTGGTGACTTAAATAAAATACTCTATACTAGATACTAGGTACTAAATACTAGATACTAACAAGATGGATATCCTGACGATAATTTACGTAGTAGTCGGTGTGGTTTTCTTGTGGCTCGTTTTTACATACAACCGCTTGGTTCGTATGCGATTTAGAGCTAAAGAGGCAATCTCTGACATAGACGTTCAGACGAAGCGAAGGTATGACCTAATTCCTAATTTAGTAGAAACCGTTAAGGGTTATATGCAACACGAGAAGAGCGTTCTCGAAAATGTTACAGCGGCGCGTGCTGCTGTTGCCGGCGGCGGCGACCCACTCGCGAACGCGGAGAAAGAGAATATTCTTTCAAGCACCCTCAAAACACTTTTTGCAGTTGCAGAAAATTATCCAGACTTAAAAGCTAATGCAAACTTCTTGGATTTACAGAGAGAGCTAGCAGATACGGAAAATAAGATTCAGGCCTCGCGAAGGTTTTACAACACGACCGTCCGCGATCTAAACACCGCGATACAAACTTTTCCAACCAATTTAATCGCAGGGCTCTTGCGATTTAAGGAGATGAAATTCTTTGAGACGGAGAAAGCAGAGGAGAAAGAACCCGTCAAGGTAGAGTTCTAAGTTGGCTTCCCTATATACACACAAAGCAAGTAATATTCGGAAAACGTGGGTGCTATTCAGCGCCTTTTTTGTTATCGTCATCGGTCTTGGCTGGGTTTTCACTCAAGCGTACGGTGATCCGACGATACTGTATTTCGCAGTAATATTTAGTGTTTTTATGAGTATTTTGAGCTATTGGCAGTCTGACAAGATTGTTCTCGCGATGACTCACGCAAAGCCAGTTACTTCCGAGAACGCTCCAGAGCTCTATAGAGTTGTTGAGAATCTTGCGATAACAGCAGGCCTCCCAACTCCAAGGATTTACTTAATTGCGGAGAAAGCCCCGAATGCTTTTGCGACCGGGAGAGACCCAGAGCATGCAGTTGTTGTTGTGACAGAAGGACTGCTCGAGAAGCTAGATAGAACAGAGCTTGAAGGTGTGATTGCACACGAGCTTTCGCATATCGGAAACAGGGACATTCTGGTCAGTACTGTAGTCGTTGTTCTCGTCGGCTTCATCTCTATTCTCGCCGACATATTTATGCGTTCGATGTTCCACGGTGGTGGAAAAAGAGATAGGGGAAATTCCGGAGGCGTAATAATTTTAATTGGGATAGCGCTTTCGATTCTGGCTCCTATTGCCGCGACGCTTATGCAACTCGCGATATCTCGTAAAAGAGAATTCTTGGCGGATGCGTCCGGCGCATTGCTTACGCGTTATCCGGAAGGCCTAGCGAGTGCGCTTCAAAAAATCGCCCAAGATACTACGCCGATAAACGCCGTTACAAATACAACGTCTCATTTGTGGATCGAAGATCCGTATGAGGATGGAAAAAGAAGACCCTTTTTGCACAAATTATTTATGACGCACCCCCCAACAGAGGAGAGGATAAAGGCACTTAGAGAAATGGGCGTATAGCGTAATGATGGGAATACTTTTTGGACTTCTCGCGGCCCTGATGTTCGGCGTGTCGCTTGTAACAACCAAAAAGAGTTACGACACTCTCCCATCTTCTGTCGCATTCGCATTTCAAGCTTTCTTCGGCCTCTTGATATGACCTATCCGTTTGGAAAAAGAATCGTGATTGCTTTGGGTGGCTCGATTGTTTTTCCAAGTGAAATAGACGTCGTTTTCATTAAAAAATTTAAGCGTCTAATCGAAGAACAAGTGGGTTTAGGCAAACAGTTTGTGATTGTAGTTGGTGGCGGTTACTTATCTAGGCTTTACCAAAAAGCCAGCCGCGAGGTCGCAAATCTATCCGATAGAGATAAAGACTGGATAGGGATTCATGCGACTCGTACAAACGCTCAGCTTCTTCACGCTGTTTTCGGCAAGCTCGCCGAGCCCATTGTGTTTGATAAGCGCGGAAAGTTAAAGAGACTGCGATACCCAATTACTATCGGCAGTGGTTGGCAGCCAGGCTGGTCAACCGATTTTGTTACCTCCGCTATCGCTGGTGATTTAGGAATAGGGGAGTTCGTTGTCGCCGGTAAACCAGATCACGTTTATAACAAAGACCCGCACAAGTATAAAAATGCAGAAGCTTTTGAACATCTGACGTGGAAGGAATACAGGCGGTTAGTGCCTGCGAAGTGGGTGCCTGGAGCGAGTGCGCCGGTTGATCCGGTTGGAGCTAGATTTGCGGAGAAGAAAAAACTTAAAGCGATTGTCATCGATGGACGAAAGCTAGGCAATTTTAATCGTATGCTGGAAGGCCAGTCGTTTGAGGGAACGATTATCGAATAGCGAACATAGCTTGAGGAAGAATTTAGACCTCGCCGATAAATTCCCCAGATTGATGTCGCCACAACCTGGCGTACAGCCCATCTTTCTCGATTAATTCGTCGTGTGTTCCATCTTCAACAATGTGGCCGTTATCAAGCACAACAATTCGGTCGAGGTGTTTTATTGTTGAAAGCCTGTGTGCTACAACTAGCGCTGTTTTACCTTTCATAAGTTCCCACAACCCCTCTTGGATATACTTTTCTGATTCGGAGTCGAGCGAGCTTGTCGCCTCGTCGAGTACTAGTATCGGTGCCTTTTTAAGCAGGGCTCTTGCGATTGCAACGCGCTGTCTTTGGCCGCCAGAGAGCCTTATACCCCTTTCTCCAACAAGCGTTCCGTATCCCTTCGCCAAACTAGAAATAAACTCGTGTGCATGCGCGAGTTCAGTGGCATTCACTACGTCTTTTTCTGTGGCATCTTCGCTCCCGTAGGCAATATTCTCGAAGAGCGATCTATGAAAAAGAAGCGGGTCCTGTGGAACGTATGCTATCGCCTTGCGTAATGATTCTTGTGTGACTGTGCTTATATCTTGGCTGTCTACTTTTATTTTTCCAGACTGCACGTCGCTTAGACGCAATAGTAATTTTGTTATCGTTGATTTACCGCCGCCGCTCGGACCAACCAGGCCTATTTTTTCTCCTCCGGATATTTTGAGATTGAATCCATTTAGAAACGGTGCGTGTTCGTTTACGTTGTCTACGTATCTAAAACTTACGTTCTCAAACTCTATCTCAGCGTTTGTTATGTTTATCGGTTTGGCGTCTTTTTTGTCGCGTACCGACGGGGGATTTAAGAAGAGCTGTGTTAGCTCGGCTGCTTCGTTTACCGAAGATTCTATGTTTCTGTAAACGTGGGTAATTCGCCAGAAGTTCTGTGTCACCTGCGCGTAGTATGAAAATACAACGAATATCATTCCTGGCTCGAGCTCTAAGCGTCCAGCAAAAAGTATTGCCAAGATTAGCCCAGCTGCGTTTGATGCTACATATATCGGCGAAATTGCTGCGTCGAATCGAAGATTCTGATAGTCCCAGGTGCGCTTTGCTTTCTTCGCGAGGTCGTCTGCGTAGTTGCCGAAAAGATCCATTTCTTGTTTCTCACTTGCGAAAGCTTTTATCGCAGGCATATTTGTCATTGCGTCCGCTAGTTTGCCGGCCATCTTGCTTCCTGCGTCATGCCGTATTGCAACTAACTTCGATCTTCTTCTAATGATTGGCAGGCCGATAGCCAGCGCCGCTGCTATCCAAAAAAGCAAAACCATTGGAATCCACGGTGAGTATCTCCATAGAACAACAATCGCGAAAAGCATCGGAATTATGCTCGAGACTACATTGAAGAGCAGTGTGTCTGTGAAAATTTCAAAGCCCCTCGCGAACGCAAGCCCCTTTTTTGTCAGTGTTCCAACAAAATTGTTGGTGTAGAAACTGTCATCTCGGTTAATAAGCCACCTGAAAGCTGTTCTGTTTAGCTTCTGCACGGACTCGGCCTCAACCTTGATGACGAAGTGTGTTCCGATTCGCCAGCATATTTCGCCCGCAAGCCATAGACCTGCGAACAATCCTACGGACAGTCCAGCTGTCTTCAGGGCGATTTCTCCTTCTCTTGCGAATGTATTAATAAGGTCCGCGACAATAAGTGGCGGGACAAAAAAACCCAATATTGTCCCAATCGCTGGTAAAAACAGCCCTACGAGCGAATAACCGGGCCGCGATTTATACATTTGCCAATACGCTCTAAGAACTCGGCTTACGGCTTTCCTTGTTACTATTGGTCTTTCTTCTTCCATGTGTTTGATAATTTCCTCGAATGTAGAAAGTAAAAGCCGCCTCCGCAGAAGCAGCGCCTGGTTCCTAATCCGAGCGTTTGGTTATATACATTCTACAACGTGCGGTTCCACATGAAGTTACTTTTGCATATGCGGAAGGAGTGGGATTCGAACCCACGGAACCCTTGCGAGTCACGGCTTTCCAAGCCGTTCCGTTAGACCACTCCGGCATCCTTCCATCACTGGTAAGTTTAGTTTTTCTTTAATGGATTGCAAACGATTATTGTGTTCCCCATAAAAGCACTGAACCCCGCGCGTCCCTACGAACGCACGGGGTCGTGCTTTTCGTAAGGGCGGCGGGGTCTGCCTAGCACAGGGCTAGGCGTCTACCTCCCCCTTGAACGAGGGCGTGGCGTTCAGCGGGACGAGGGCGATGAGCCGTCGGGCGCAGACCCTCTCTCTCCGCCTCAGCTGGACAAGTTGCTGCATGAGGTACTTCCGGACACGCTTGCCCGGGGCTTCGCCGCCGAGTTGCTTGACGATGCCCGCGGCGTTACCCCGGACAGCCAAGAACTCATCGAACCGCTTGCGAACTTCGGGGTCGGTCAGAGACTTCTCCTCGACGGCTACCCGCCATGCCAGTGGGTACTCCGTTGCTCTCATGGCTTCTCCATTCTCTAGACCCTTCGACTGCTAATGCCAGGCGCCGCATGAACACGGGCCGCTCAACACGTCGCAGTTGCAACCGCCGTTCTTCCCGAGCGGCGTGTACTTGCTGTGCGCCTCGACGATCGAGGGGTCGAGTGCCCTGCCGATTGTCGCGCATGCGGTGAGCGATTCGAGATCGCGGTGGACGTGATCGAGTGGGTTCTTCCGGATGTCATCGATGACCGCGATTCTCGTTCCCAGCGTCACTTCGCACCTCTTGCTTTGATGAATGCCGCGTTGCGGCAGGCGAAGAGGTGTGGGTAGTCGGTGAAGAACGGGCGAAGCCATCTCTTGGCCTTCTCCGGGTTCTCGGTCACGATTTCGACCTCGACATCCGCGTTCACGGCGACGAAGAACGCAGTAGCGAGCGCTATAAGCGCCGCGTTCTCGGACTCGAAAATCCCGATGTCCCAGCGTTCGAGAGTCGGAGCAGGGTTCGTCCAAAAAGCAGAGACGTGGAAGCGTTCCTTGCCTTCGACGATTTCCTTCACGATGTAGAACAAGCAATGCATTGCCACTTCTCCTTGTGTGGGGGTTTCTGGCTATCTGGACACTAGATTTAATGTCCACATAGCCAGAAACGATTAGTTAAGGTACAAGCAATTTTTACAATATTCCGGGCGTGTGGTCAAGTAACCTGGATTTTAGTGATGTGCGTGCGAAATACTTTTTGTGGTGGTGCTTTTTGGTGGATACCTACCTCGCCTGCGCCGAGTCAAGGCGGGTTTACAAAACTTCCCTTATAGTGTTATGTGAGTAGTGGAAGGCCTTGTCGATAGGAGGGGATGGAATGATCAACAACGGTGGGGAAATCCGCATTGAACCTTTGGAGCTGGTACCGATGGAGTTGGTACCGCCACGCCGGACGTTGGCCGTTACGGCCTTCGTGACGGTCGTTGTGGCGCTTTTCGTCGCCGCGCTCGTGTGGATGGTTCTGGTGCTGGCGAACGTGGTGCCGGCACCTACCGGCCTCGGGTCCCTCACCTTGCGGTGACGGAGCCGAAGCCGTGTTTTAGCGCCGTCGGGCATGTGCTCGGCGGCGCGCCTCTTTTGTAAGCATCGTAATTTCCAGCGTAAATAAGCCCAGCTTTACTTATGCAGAGTGAACCCTGGAAAAGTTAGGAATTTGTTATAATAAACGCATGATTAAACACAAACAAAAGTTGGATCGGTATAGTTTTATGTGGTCGGAGGTCAGGCTTTTAATAGCGGCGGTCGCGCTTTTTGCAGGCGGAGTGCCAGCGTTGTATTTTCTGTTTCCCACAGCGCAAGGGTTTGGATTCTTGGCAACGCTTCTCACGCTTTCATGGATTGCCTCCGGAGTCGCGTCTGCCTTTCTCGCTTACAGATGGCTCAAGGGAGGAAGGTCCCTTTTCGGTAAGAAAAATGAATTGGACCTCTGCGCTTTTCTTGTGAGTGTCGTTTCCGGGGTAAATCTCGGTATCGTAGGCCTTGGGGGAAGAAATATAGGGATGACAATAAGCTCAAACAGAATTGTCTTTGCTGTAGTCGGTGTAATATATCTCTGGTCCGCGTGGCAGCTTTGGAAGAGTTGGAAAGCTTCTGGGAAGAAAGTCTTCTAACCGCATGAGTCCCAAGTCAGCGCTGAAGACTATATTCTTTATCTCTCTCTTTGGAGTGTTGTTTTCCGGAACTTTGACATATAAGGAACTATTCGGCTCTACTGTCGCTTCTTGTCCTGCGCCTGGTGCGCCAGGAACGGTCTTTGGATACCCGGCATGCGTATATGGGTTTTTCATGTATGTTATCTTGGTCGTTATATCTTTCCTTGGCATTAGAGCTACTCGCGAAAGGCAGTAATAATTAACGTCGGGTTGGGCATGATATAATACGCGTATGATGAATTACGGTTATGGGTCGATGATGGGATGGGGCGGAGGAATGGGACTCCTCGGTCTTTTAACATGGTTAGTTTTCCTAACCGTTGGGGTGCTCCTCATCGTCTTTCTCTGGCAGAAGATTAAAAAATAAACCGGATGTGAGGAGAGTATACTTGTGCCACCTACGTGGTACTATCTTTGCATGATTTCATTCGAAGACTTTAAGAAGCTAGATATTAGGATTGGGAAAATCATTTCCGCAGAGCGGATACCTGACGCGGATAAACTTTTAAAACTCGTTTTTGATATTGGCGATCATGAACGCCAGGCCCGCCTTGACTCGGACGAGCCAAGTACGAGGCAGGTTATTGCCGGAATTGCTGAATATTACAATCCAGAAGACTTAATCGGAAAGGAGATGCCGGTTTTGGTAAATCTCGAGCCGCGTAAACTAAGGGGCTTCGATAGCAATGGTATGATTCTGGCGGTTGGGGCAGACGATAAACCCGTTTTGCTTTATCCTGAAGAGGAAGTCCCGCCCGGGAGTGTGGTGAAATGAAGGAGAAGGAATATTATATATCGAGAGTGGCCGAGGTTCTGAAGAAAATATTTTATGCCTCAGTTGCTACAGTGACTCCAGAAGGCAAGGCCTGGAATAGTCCAGTATATTTCTCGTTTGACGAAGACTTAAATTTTTACTGGTCCTCGAGTCCCAGCTCGCAACACTCAAAGAACATCGCTAAGAATTCGAATGTATTTTTGGTTGTGTATGACTCGAATGCTCGAAGCGGCGAGGGCGAAGGCGTATATATTGAAGCGGTTGCGGACGAAGTTGGCGCGGATGAGTTTGAGCACGTCATCGAAGTATTCGGGAAAAGGAATGGCAAGTCGGTGAAAAACATTTCTATATATGGCGAAGATGGTCCACAGAGACTTTATAGGGCAGTTCCAAGAAAGATGTTCATTAACGATGACGAGAGAGACGAGGGTGGCAGTTTTGTGCGTGATTATCGCGTGGAGCTCAGCATCGACGATGTTAAGAAAGCGTTGGGAGAGGCCTGATACGACAAATGAAACGTACCTCACCAGCAAGAGTTAAAGCGCATTTCAAAGAAGCGGACCCGAAGATTTATGTGGTTCTGAAGAGCGTGAACTTCAATGATTGGTACAAAGAACCGAAAGGGCACGGAGACTATTTTGTGCATCTCTGTTACGAAATTATTTCACAGCAGCTCTCTGGCAAGGCTGCCTCTACAATTATTAAGCGTTTCGAGGAACTATTTCCTAAGAAGAGGATTACGGCAGAAAAACTTGCGAAGATTCCCGACAAGAAGTTGCGCGCAGTCGGGATGTCCTGGTCAAAAGCGTCGTTCCTTAAAGATTTGGCTGGAAAAACTATAAGGAAAGAAATAGGTTACTCTAAACTGCACGAAATGACGGATGAGGACGTGACGAAAGAATTGACGCAAGTCAAAGGCATAGGCCCGTGGACTGCCGAAATGTTCCTGATGTTTGCCCTCGGTCGCGAGGATGTTTTCTCTCACGCGGATCAAGGCTTACGAAACGGGATGAAAAGAGTTTATAGATTAAAAGAAATCCCAGACGCTAAGAAGGCTGACAAAATTACCGCAAAGTGGAAACCATACAGATCATATGGATGTTTTGCCCTCTGGCACAGTGTTGATAGCTAATCACTAGAACCTAGCTACCGAACGCTAGTTGCTGTGATATAATATGGGTCATACAAAAAGGTCAATCAACATTAATAGCGTGAAACAATGAACAAAAATATTTGGGTGGTAGTCGGCGCTTTAGTTATTTTGGCGGCTGGCTGGTTTGCGTTTGGAAGTAGGTACGTTGCAGATCAATCTCCGAATCCAGAGAGCGAGAGTGTAAACACAGAAAACGATAATTCGGATGGCTCGGTGTCGAACGAGATGCCGGTACCAGGAGAGAATGGAGTGGAGGAAATGGTTGTCGAGGACGGTGGGGAAGTTATGGAGTCAGTTATAACCTATACGGACGACGGTTTTTCTCCAGCGGAACTTACTGTTGAGGCCGGAACTGAAGTTACGTTCGTGAACTCGAGTTCGAGAAACTTCTGGCCTGCGTCAGCTATGCACCCGACACATAAAGTTTACCCAGGGTCCGGTATAGAGAAGTGCGGGACGGACGGAGCAGGTGCAATTTTTGACGCTTGCGTGGGAATTGCTCCTGGAGCCTCTTACGTATTCACGTTTAACGAAGTAGGCGAGTGGGGATACCACGATCACCTTAGGTCATCTGAATTCGGCAGAGTCATCGTTACCGAGGCATCCAGCAATTAGCCTATAGCGGCTAGTATTTAGGCAAAAGCGGCAGGCCATAATGCTTGCCGTTTTTGTGTTGCCGAGTAACATTTTGCGCTGTATTATTACTGCTATGAATGAAACTAAACCGAAAACAACCCCTCGCGACTTTTTCTTAAATCTCCTCTCTATAGTCACTCTTTATTTCTCCGCAACGAGTTTAGGGATTTTGGTTGTCCAATTTATTAATATTCTTGTCCCGGATGTGCTCGATAAAGTCGGTTACGGAGGAGATCCGTATATGGCTATGCGTTTTCCGGTTGCATCGCTCTTAGTTGTCTTCCCTGTTTATGTATGGAGCGCGAGATTTCTAGAAAAGGAACACGCTAAGACTCCAGAGAAGAAGGGAGTCGCAATTCACAAATGGCTTGTTTACCTCACGCTATTTATTGCCGCACTTGTTATCATCGGTGATCTAGTTGCGCTTGTCCTGCGTTTTCTCGATGGAGAAGTCACTACGAGGTTTGTTCTTAAAGTGGTCGCGATTCTTCTTATCGCCGCCTCTGTTTTCTATTACTATCTCGCGGGTTTGCGCGACAAGAAAAATAACTTTCTCAAATTCTTCAAGTTCGGCATAGTGACTTTGGTTGGGATTGTAGTCCTATCGAGTTTTTTCGTAGCTGGCTCTCCCGCCGAGCAGAAAGACCGTAGGCTTGATTCAAGGCGTGTTGAAGATCTTCAATTCATACAGTCTGAGGTGACATATTACTGGCAGGGCAAGAACGCGCTTCCAGAGAATCTCTCGTTGGTAAATGATGATCTGAGGGGGGTAAGGGTGCCAGTCGATCCGGAAACAGGGGAATCATATTCCTATCGTGTTGTCGAGGATAAAGTCTTCGAGATTTGTGCCACCTTCCTCACCGACTCGAGTGAATATTTAACGGAGCCAGCGTACTACCCATATGAAAGCGGTAGTTGGGGGCACGGCACTGGAGAAGTGTGCTTTGAGAGGACGATAGATCCTGATCTCCACGGAGATCGTTCAAAGCCGCTTCCTTTATGAACAAATTAAGAGTAGGCATTCTCATGGGGGGGCCTTCTGCGGGGCATGATATATCGCTCTCTAGCGCTGAGGCTATTCGTGAATCTTTAAACTCCTCGAAGTACGAAGTTATTCCGGTTGTGATAGGCAGGGATGGGAGTTGGCCTGTCGAAGTTAGCGATCTAGCGGATGACATAGATATCGCCTTTATCGCCATGCACGGCGAGTATGGAGAAGATGGTACTGTGCAGGAAATTTTGCGCGATGCAGGCATCCCGTTTACTGGAAGCGATGTTCTCCCAAGCGCACTGGCTATGAATAAGATTTTAGCTTCGCGACTATTGGCATCTCACGGAATTTCTGTGCCGCGTTTTGTAGTTGTACATAAACACGAGAAGACAGTCGACCCCTTTAAAGATTTCGATTTTCCGGTTGTTGTTAAGCCCGCCGACCGCGGTTCGTCTGTCGGCGTCAGCGTCGTAAGGGTCCCGGAAGAACTCTACGTCGCTCTCCAAAATACTTTCCGTTTTAGCAGGGATGCGATCGTACAGGAATATATTCCAGGGCATGAAGTGACTTGCTCGGTTCTCGATGATGGACTCGGCGATGTCGTTCCACTCCCTGTTTCGGAAATTATTCGTAAGTCAGGAAATATTTTCGACTACTTTGCAAAATCCACTCGCGACGCGCGTGACGAAGTCACACCGGCGCGCTTGACCGATGAGGGAGCAGAACTAATCCAGCGAACCGCAGTCGCAGCACACAGAGCTATTGGCGCCTCGGGTATGTCGAGAACCGACATGATTATCGGTGAGGACGGAGAGCTATACGTTCTCGAAATTAATACAATTCCCGATATGTCCGAAAACGGGCTTTTCCCGCGGGCAGCACTGGCCCACGGAATAACTCTCGGCGATCTTTTTGATAGGATTATCGAGGCGGGGCTGAGGAAACACGGACTGCTTCTCAGGAGTTTGTCCTAACACCCAGGGCGAGTATAGTGGGTGTGGGGATCTATAAAATTTATGGCGAGACCAAGTGAGGAAATAAAAGATCGACTTGATTTAGTCGAATTTATAAAAGGCTATATAGAAGTCAGGCCTGCTGGTAAGAATTTTAAGGCGCTCTGTCCTTTTCACAACGAGAAAACCCCCTCGTTCGTAATTTCTCCAGAAAGACAAATTTGGCACTGCTTCGGATGCGGGGAGGGCGGAGACGTTTTTAAATTCCTCATGCGTTATGAGAACCTCGAGTTTTACGAAGCGCTAAGAGTTTTGGCGGAGCGTGCTGGAGTTGAGCTAAGGAGCGTGAGCCCTGAGGATCAGCGTCAGTTTGGAATTTTGTACGAGTTGAACGGCGCAGCTGCAGATTTTTTTGAGGAGGCGCTCCCAAAATCTAAGACAGCCCAGGATTATATTAAAAGGCGTGGGCTAAAAGAAGAAACGGCCAAAGAGTTTGCGGTAGGTTATGCTCCAGCAGAGGCGGATGAACTTACGACCTCACTTTTAAGAAAGGGTTTTGCAATTGAGGACATCGTGCGTGCCGGACTCACCATAAAGACGGAGAAAGGGAGATATTTCGATAGATTTAGGGGAAGAATAATGTTTCCGATTCACAATCATTTTGGGAAAGTTGTCGGATTCTCCGGTAGAATTCTACCCGAATTCGATAAGGAAAACGTAGGCAAATATATAAACAGTCCAGACACGCCGATTTTCAATAAGTCGAGGCTCTTATATGGATTCTGGCAGAGCAAACGGGATATTAGCAATGAAGATAAAGTGCTTCTCGTCGAAGGGCAGATGGACTTTCTCCTTGCCTGGCAAGATGGCATTAGAAACGTTTTTGCCACATCCGGGACAGCCCTAACGGGCGAACACCTTAGAACGCTAAGGAGAATAACGGGCAATATCATAATGGGGTTTGATAAAGACGAGGCGGGGCAATTGGCCGCCGAGAGGAGCATCGACCTTGCCGGAGCAAACGACTTTAGCGTTCGGATAATGTCGCTTGGTGAGCACAAAGACCCAGCCGATGCAGCTGTTAACGAGCCTGGGTTTATTAAGAGGGCGATGGATGACGCGATAAGCGGTATGGAGTATTACTTCGAGAGATATCTTACACCAGAGACAATGAAGAATATAAGCAAGAAGAAGTTGGCTATACGAGTTCTGCTTATGAAAATCAAGGCTCTGTGGAGCCCAGTCGAAAGATCGCACTGGATTCACGAACTTGCGAGTGAATCCGGGATAAAAGAGAACGACCTTATAGAGGAATTGGAGAAATTAAAGCTGGTGTCTGTAGAGCCAGGTCACGATGTTATTGAGGACGAATTCAAAAAGCGAAAACTCGAGAGGCGAGATGTTGTGGTCGAGCAGATATTAAGTCTCGCGGCCGGGGACGATAGATTCAAGAACGAGATGAAGTCTCGCGGAGATCTCGTGCCATCCCACTACATAGAGG
>MHIV01000005.1 GCA_001817685.1 Candidatus Colwellbacteria bacterium RIFCSPHIGHO2_02_FULL_45_17 | reverse complement strand
CCGAGCTAAAAACAAACACGAAGATGTTCTGCGGGTGTAAAAACGATCCGCTCGAGAAAATCCCGAACAAGAATATCTGCCCCATCTGTCTTGCACACCCTGGTACACTCCCGACAATAAACAAAAGAGCGGTTGAGTTTCTTGTCGCAATTGGCCAGGCGCTTGGCGGAGAGATTCTCGGAAAGGCGCACTTCGACAGAAAAAGCTATTTCTATCCCGATTTACCCAAAGGATATCAGATTTCTCAATACGAAGAACCGTTCGTGAAGGGAGGAAATCTAGTCGGAGTGGAAATCACGAGAGTGCATCTTGAAGAAGATACGGCGCGTCTCGCACACGACAAGTCGGGAAGTCAAATAGACTTTAATCGCGCCGGACTGCCCCTTATGGAACTCGTTACGGAACCAGTAATAGAAACTGCGGATAAAGCGCTCGAGTTTGCGAAAGAGTTTCAACTGATTCTTCGATATCTTGGAGCCTCTGACGCGGATATGGAAAAGGGACAGATGCGTGTCGAAGCAAACGTCTCTGTCGCTAAAGATGGCGCTAAGGAACTCGGCACAAAAGTTGAGCTGAAAAATATCAATTCATTCAAGGCCGTGGCAAGCGCGATCGGCTACGAAGTCAAACGCCAAATAAACGTCCTCGATGGCGGAGGCAAGGTAGTCCAGGAGACTCGTGGGTGGGATGATAAAAAAAGCGAGACGTTCTCCCAAAGACTAAAGGAAGAGGCAAACGATTATCGCTATATGCCGGAGCCAGATCTTCCGCCGGTAGATTTTGATGTGAGCGAGGGTATCGACCTGGAAAAAATCAGAATTTCTGTGCCGGAACTCCCAGCCGACAAAAGACAAAGATTTGTTAAGGAATTTGGAATGCGCGGAGATCAAGTCGAGGTTCTGGTCAGTAATATGCGACTTTCAGAATACTTTGAGGAAGTTTATTCGGAACTGTCCACAATGGAGAGAGTCACGGAGAAAAGCACGCAGCTCCTCGTAAATTATTTGACGAGTGATTTAATGGGATTGCTAAATGAAAAGCGTACGGCAATTGAGGGTTTAAAAATAAAAGCAGAAGACATGGCTGAGCTCGTAGCGCTTATTGAAGACGGAGAAGTTTCTTCCCGAGTTGCCAAGGACATTCTTCGCGCAATGTTTGAAACTGGCGTTGACCCGCATTCTTTTATAAAGGATAAAAGTCTTGGGCGCATCGAAGACGACAGCGAGGTAATTGAAGCCGTCAAAAAAACTATCTCTGAAAACAAAAAAGCAGTTGAAGACTATAAGAACGGGAAAGGGACTGCAGTTAAGTTTCTGATTGGCCAGGCAATGGGTAAGCTTCGCGGCCGAGGAAATCCTGAACTATTGGAAAAGCTTTTTCTGGAGTATCTAGCCAAATAATATTAGGGTCGCGTTTAAACCAGGTCACTTGGCGCTTTGCGTAGTTCCAATACTCCTTTTTCATTAATGCCTCCATCTCATCAAGCGTCAGCTTGCCGTTTAAATGGTCTGCAATGCATCTATATTCGAGTCCCAAGTTGTGAATCCTATTCCAGCTAACTCCTCTCTTGTGCGTGCGCCGCACCTCATCCACAACACCGTCCCTAATCCTATTTTCAACAACTTCGCTTATTCTTCTCTTAAGTTCATCCTCGTGCAGTTTTATGCCGATAATTAAAACGTCATATGGATCGTCGTCGTGGCTGTGCTCTAGTGGCTTAACCTGACTGTTTGTCATAACCACAACCTCAATTGCGCGCACTAATCTTCTTCTGTTCTTTATATCTATCTCTTTTGCTCTTCTAGGGTCTAGGGCTCTCAGACGATGGACGAGTTGATCAGTGGTAAGTTTCTCTAGTTCCTTTCTAAGTCTCTTATTAGGCTTCACCTTTGGAAGCTCCAAGTCGTGCACTAGTGCGTCGATATAAAAACCAGTTCCTCCTGCGATTATAGGCAATCTGCCTCTCCCAAAAATATCGTCAATTGATCTTTTTGCTCTCTTCTTGTACTGCCCGGCAGTGTATTGCTTCCTCGGAGAAACTAGGTCAATCATGTGATGCAGGACGCCCTTATATACAAAAAACCTTCTTCTTCCACGGCGCTCCCATTTGCCTGACACCTTGCTCGAACTAATATTTAAACCTTTATACACTTGTCTAGAATCGGCGGAGATAACCTCTCCCTTAAAATTTAACGCCAGCTGAACCGCAAGTTCAGATTTACCAGAAGAGGTCGGTCCTACAACGGTTAGTATTTTCGGCTTGGTGGCCGTTTTTTTGTTTTGAGTAATCATGCCACCTTAGACTATTTACGCTTGGTAATCTCCGTCTGAAGAGACTTAACGAATGAGGAAAGCTTAGTTACTCCAATATTACCTTTGCCGCGCTTGCGAACGGCGACAGTAGCCGTCTTCTTTTCCTTTTCTCCTACTATCAAAAGATAGGGAATTTTTTGCGTTTCTCCTTCGCGGATTCTTTTGCCCAAGGTCTCATTTGCTTCAGTTAGTTCTACGCGAACTCCGGCAGCCTTTAGTCCATCGGCAACTTTTTCTGCATAGCTTTGGAATCTGTTACCAACTGCAATTACTTGCACTTGAACAGGGGAGAGCCATACCGGGAATGCGCCGGCGTAGTGTTCTATCAAAACTGCCAGAAAGCGCTCGATCGAACCCATAATTGCGGCATGGATTATAAAGATTTGACCTTGTTTGCCATCGTCTTTAGTAAAAGTGAGATTAAAACGCTTGGGCATATTTAAATCTAGCTGGATCGTTGCGACTTGCCACTCGCGTCCAAGAGAATCTATCGCCATGAAATCGAGCTTTGGGCCATAGAAAGCCGCTTCGCCCAAAGCAATATGATATTTGTTCTTACCTACTTTTCTATCAGCAACAATGCGTAAGCTTGCTTCGGCACCTTTCCACACCTGCGCATCGCCCAAATATTTATCTGGCTGTTTGGGATCGCGCAGTGACAATCGCAGTTTTAAGGGCAGGCCAAAGGCTCCATAAAACTCGCTGATTATCTCCCAAATATTTTTTACTTCAGTCTCCACCTGGTCCATATTGCAGAATACGTGTGCGTCATCCTGAGTTATGGAACGAACTCGAACCAACCCCAACAACTCTCCGGCCTGTTCATCGCGGTAAATCTTAGTGGTGGATGCATATCGTTGCGGTAAATCTCTAAAACTCCATCTTTTGCGGGCAAAAATCTGTATATGATGTGGGCAGTTCATCGGCTTCAAGGCAAACTCGTGACCCTCGCGCGTACCTATTCTAAACAGCTCGTTTTTGAACTTGCTCCAGTGTCCGCTTGTTTCATAAAGCTCTTTTTTGGTTATGTGGGGTATATCAACTTTTTGATAACCGTATTTCTTTCGCAGAGACCAGACAAAATCATCAAGAAGATCTCTCAACGTTGTCCCTTTCGGAGTGAATAGCGCTAACCCCGGACCCACAAGATCTGAGAAAGTGAACAAGTCTAACTCCTGCCCCAACTTCCTGTGATCCCTCTTTCTAGCCTCTTCTTGTTGCCAGAGATAGTGGTCAAATTCTTTCTTTGTATTGAATGCCACTCCGTATATTCTCTGAAGCTGTGGATTTTTTTCGTCTCCTTTCCAATAAGCGCCGGCTGTCGAAACAAGCTTGAAGGCGTCTGGATTAATTTCCTTTGTGTTTTTTGCGTGGCCTCCCTTACAAAGATCTACAAACACATCGCCAGTAGAATAAGCAGTAAGTTGTTTCTTCTCCTTAACAAAATCCTTGATAAGCTCGAGCTTGAATGGTTGATCTTTGAACAATTTGCGCCCTTCGGCCGGAGTTATCTTTTTACCTTTGAATGGAAGTCCGCTCTTTATTAATTGTTTGATAGTCTTCTCAAACTCCTTGATATCTTCAGGAGCGAAACCGCGCGGTACTTCAAAATCATAATAGAACCCATTCTCTATCGTTGGGCCTATACCCAACTTTGCTTTGGGGAATCTCTTTAAAACCGCGGCTGCAAGAAGATGCGCCAGGGAATGTCTGACGTTATCTATATTTCTATCGCTTGAATCTTTTGGCATATAAGCTTCGTTTCTCCATTCCGTTTCGATACTTTGCCGTTCACGAGCACGGCAGTATTTTCAACCCAGACGTTCGCGTATTTTGACAAGGTTTCAGCGAAAACCAGTATCTCTATATTATCATTTAAGTCCTCGAGTTTGACAAAAAGCATTGGAGCGCCAGTTTTAGTCTGGATGCGCTGGATGCTAGATATAACCCCGCAGACGTTCACACTCCTATTGTCTCGTTCTTTATAGGTCTCGCTTATTGGTTTTATGTCCTTCCCGCCGTGTTTCTCGAGGTAGCCCTTTATGGGGTGATCGGTAACGTAAAGACCCATCAGCTCCTTTTCCCAGCCCAACTTTTCTGTTTTCGTCGCGGGTTTCGGAGCGTCTTTCAGCTTTATCTCAAAACTGTTTTCACCACCAAATAAACTTGTTTGAGGTGAACTCCCGTTGCCAGCAACTTTTAGAATGAAATCAATGTTTTGAAGTACAGTCATCCGTTCGACGCGAAGAGAGTCCAACGCGCCGCTCTTTGTAAGAGATTCGAGAACTTTTTTATTTAACCCATACTGTTTGGCCCTTTTAGCAAACGCAGTAAGAGATTCGTATGGACCGTTTCTCAACCTCTCCTCAACTATTGAGTCGGATATTTTCTCTCCTACATTCTTTATGGCCGAGAGACCAAACCTGATGTTTTTCTCATCCGGAACAAATCTGCTCGAGCTTTTATTCACATCTGGGGGGAGAACCTCTATGCCTGTCCTATTAGCTTCTGCGATGAAAAACGCAACTCTCTCTACATCCGCTCCGGCGTTGTTCAGGAGAGCTGTGAGAAATTCAACGGGGTAGTGTGCTTTGAGGTATGCCGTCTGATAGCCGATTAAGGCATATGAGACTGCGTGAGCGCGGTTAAAACCATATCTCGCAAACGGTGGGAAAAGTTCCCAAATTTTCTCTGCAGTTTTCTTGTCTATCCCATTCTTAGTAAGTCCACCGACAATTTTCTCCTGCTGCTCGTTAAGAAGCTTCCTTATTTTCTTACCGATTGCTTTTCTTAACGTATCGGCCTCGGGCATTGTATAGCCGGCGAGATCTGTGGCTATTCTCATCATTTGCTCTTGGTAAACACCGATTCCATAAGTATCTTTGAAAATCGGTTCAAGCCCTGGGTGTATAAACGTTACTTCTTCTTTGCCGTGCTTTCTCTTTATGTAAGAGGGGATTAGCTCCATTGGCCCCGGTCTATATAAAGCTACGAGTGCCACTAGGTCCTCTAACTCAGTCGGGACAATATCCTTCATATATCTGCGCATGCCGGACGACTCAAATTGGAAAATACCGGTTGTCTCACCCGACTGGAGAAGCGCGAACGTTTTTTTGTCATCGGGCGGCAGATGAGATACATCAATATCTTCGCCGTGCAGTTCTTTTATGAGGCGCCTTGCTTCCTCAATAATTGTTAAGTTGCGAAGACCGAGAAGATCGATTTTAAGGAGTCCCAAATCTTCAACGCCGTGCATGTCCAATTGCGTGATAGTTATGTTCTCATCCTGAGGCGCGCGCTGGAGCGCGAGGTATTTCGTCAACGGCTCTTTTGATACAACAACGCCCGCGGCATGAACAGACGCGTGGCGCGCGACTCCATCTAGGCGTGTAGCCACATCAATCAATTCTTTAATTTGCGGATCGCTCATGTAGAGCTGTTTTAGTTCCGGCGTCTTCTCCACATATTTGTCGAGCGTTTCTTTACCTTGATTCGGTATAAAGGGTATTAGCTTTGCTATTCTGTCGCAAAGTGCGTACGGGAGCCCCATAGCACGGCCTGCATCCCGTACGGCAGCACGCGGCGCCATGGTCCCGAAGGTTATAATCTGGGCGACGTGATCCTCGCCGAATCTGTCACGAATATACCCGAGAACTTCATCACGGCGATTATCAGCGAAGTCTATGTCTATGTCAGGCGGTTCGTTTCTTTCAGGGTTTAAGAATCGCTCAAAAAGTAAATCGTATTTTAAGGGATCGACGTCGGTTATGTTTAGTGAATACGAAACTATACTACCCGCCGCCGATCCTCTGCCTGGACCAACAACTATGCCGTGGTTTTTTGCCCAGTTAACAAAGTCTTGAACTATCAAGAAGTAATCTGCGAATCCCGTCTTCTTTATAACGTTTAGCTCATGATCAATTCTTCCTCTGACTTCTTTTGTGATTTTTCCGTAACGTTTCTTAGCACCCTCTTCCACCAATGCCTCTAAATGATCATCGCTATTCTCTCCATTAGGTAACTGATATTCAGGAAGATGAACTTTTCCCAATTCGAATTCAAAGTTACACTTGTCGGCGATTTTGACTGTGCTCTCGATAGCTTCTGGGAGATCCTTAAATATCTCAATCATCTCCTCTTGTGAGCGAAAAGATGAGTTGTGCTCCTTAAATGTCAGCCTGTCCTCGTCGTAGACTTGGTTGTTTGTCTGAATCGCAAGAAGGACATCGTGGATCGGTGCATCATCTACCGTTAAGTAATGAGAGTCCTGTGTCGCCACAAGAGGAATTCCGGTTTTCTTAGAGAGTTCAACTAAACCGGGCCAGAGCGTCTCTTTATCATGTGGTTGAATCTCCAGATAATAATCATCGCCGAAAATACTGTGATAATATCTGGCGACATCTTCGGCCTCGTTCATTTTTCCGGCACGCAGGAGTCTCCCAATCTCACTCGAAAAACATCCGGACAAACACACAAGCCCCTCGCTGTGGCTCTCGAGCAATTCCTTGTCTATTCGCGGCTTGTAATAAAATCCTTCTAGGTGCGATTTTGTAATGAGTTCGACTAGGTTTCCGTAGCCAGTCTCATTTTTCACGAGGAGAGTTAAGTGATAGCGAACCGAGTCCGTCTTTGGATTTTTTGAATGTCGCGAGCCTTTCGCGACGTAAGTCTCAACTCCGATTATTGGCTTAATGCCTTCTTTCTTGGCTTTTTTGTAAAACTCTACAGATCCGTAAAGATTACCGTGGTCCGTTATTGCGACAGCATCCATCCCAAGCTCTTTAGCGCGGTCTACAAGCGGCCCTATTTTAGACAAGCCGTCTAAGAGCGAGTAGTGAGTGTGTGTATGCAGATGGACAAATTTGGACATTTTGGGCTTTCTCTTCGAGTAAATCTTAGCATAAAATTGTGTGCCCCAATAAAGCAATTCTGATAAACTAAAACCATGTTTAAACTAGTCTCAATAAACATAGAGTGGGATAAACACCTCGACCTCGTTCTGCCGTTTATCAAGCGTGAAGCTCCAGATGTGCTTTGCATTCAGGAAATCTTTGAGAGTGATCACGCTGTATTTGAGAAAGAGCTTGAGATGAAAGGCGTGTTTGCTCCAATGGTTCGCGTCATCCCTACTATGGGTGGTCCTTCTCAGCCAACAGGAGTCGCACTTTTTACGAAGGAGCAACAGGCAGAAACGTCTGTTGAATATTATTACGGGAGTGCGGACGCGGTGGCAGACCTCGACGCCAAGCCTTTCGACGAAGAAGCGAGGCCGTTAGTGTCCGTACGAGTTAGGTTCGGAGAAAACGATTACAATGTTGGTACAACTCACTTCACATGGACAGGCAATGCAGAGTCGAGCGATAGGCAGAGGGAAGACATAAAAGTCCTACTCGATCTGGTCAAGGGAAAAGACAGACTTATATTATGTGGCGACTTCAACGCGCCGCGCGGAGGAGAAATATTTACTCTACTTAGTAAGAATTTTAAAGATAATATCCCGCTCCATTATAAGACGAGCATCGACAAGAAGTTCCACAGAAAAGGGGATTTGCAGTTGGTGGTTGATGGTTTATTCACCACAGATGACGTGCATACAGAAAACGTGAGGCTTGTTGACGGACTAAGCGACCATATGGCAATAGTCGCGGAAATAGAATAATTAGCGTTCCTCGAGAAAATTCTCAGCGGCTTTAGTCTCGGCTTCTTGCTTTGATTTCCCGACTCCCTGGGCTTTCAGGGTGTCATCGAAAAACAACCCCACTTTAAATTCGCGTTGGTGCGCAGGCCCCGATTCGTCTAGAATCTTGTAAGTAGGAGTTAGCTTGTATTCACTTTGTGCGTGCTCCTGCACAAGGCTTTTAGCATCTTTTCCTCCTCTTTCTTTTATCTCATCGAGTCGCGGCTCGATGACGTGCTTTATTATAAAATCCCTCGCGGTTTTATATCCCTGGTCGAGATACACAGCACCTATAAGCGCCTCAACCGCATTCGCTGATATGCTCTCGCGGGCTTTCCCGGCAAAGTCTTTTTTCTCTCCCCTCGACATCAAAATTTCCTCATCAAGCCCCATCTCGCCAGCAGTGCTAAACAAACTTTTTGTGTTCACAATCGCCGCGCGATATATCGTAAGCTCGCCTTCCTCTTTTCCCGCGAAGTTGCTGAATAAATAATCAGTTACAGTCAACTCAAGAACTGCGTCTCCTAAAAACTCTAATCGTTCGTTATTTCTATACGGCCAACTGTTATTCTCATTTGGATAAGAACGGTGAGTCAGCGCCTCTTTTAGAAGATTAATGTTCTCAAATTCAACGTCAATTTTATTTTGGAGCGCTTTTAGCTTGTTCATTCCGCCTTCTCCTTTTTAGTATCCTTCTTCACGCTTGGTTTCTTTTCTGGGATTGCTTTGTCGTCGGTTCTAGAATCGATGATATCTTTCTTGTCGGGTTCGCCAATCTCTCTGTAAACCGTGCCCATAACGCCGTTTATAAATCTTCCAGAGTTAAGTCCGCCGTAGGTTTTAGCAACTTCAATCGCTTCGTTTATCGCCACTCTCGGCGGAACTTCTTTTCTGTTGGAGTGGAGAAGCTCCTCGAGACCTATGCGCAAAACGTTTCTATCCACAATCGGTAATTTCTCAACCGGCCATTCTGGTGCGGAGACAGCTATTACTTCATCGAGTTTTGCGATGTTTTTCTCTACTGCCTCAGCCAGTTTCAATGCAAAATCAATCTCGCTAAATCCCGGAGCGAATTCTTCAATATTCCGTTTAACAATACCAAGAAGATCTGTTTTTTTGCCGTAAAAATCCCACTCAAAAAGGGACTGTAAAACTATCCCCCTAGCTAGATTTCTTGCCGCCATAGTATCCGCAGTTCTTACACGCTCGGTGTGGAAGCTTAGGGGCTTTACAGTTCGGGCAGGTCGCAAGCTTTACAGGCTTTAATGCCTGGTGGCTTCGACGCCTCCCAGCCTTTGACTTTGAATGACGCTGTTTAGGTACTCCTCCCATTTCTCTTATCTTGTGCTTTTAATGTAGCACATTCTCACCTAATTCTTAATATAAGTCAACCTGTGAGCGTTGCTCGGACCGTGCTTCCTAATCATGGCGCGGTGAAGCTCCGTTCCATATCCCTTGTGTTGAGGAAATTCGTATGCTGGGTACCTTTCGTTGAGCCTTGTCATATATGCGTCCCTCGTGACTTTCGCCACAATCGAGGCTAGCCTTATCGAAATAAACTTCTCGTCGCCCCTTATAACGGTTCTAGCTCGAAGGTCCTTGTGGCGCGTGCTCCCCAAGTAAAGACTTCCATCGAGAAAAATCGAAAACTCATCAATCGGGAAATACTCAAGCATTCTGTCGAGAGCTCTAGATGCAGCGATATTAGCAGCCCGCGCAATGTTTTTTCTATCAATCTGACTTTGGTATACGCGCGCCGAAGCATAAAAGACTTCTGGCTGTGCTTTTAGATAATCAAACCATATAACTCTCTGGCGGTGGCTTAGCCGTTTGGAGTCTCTTAGGGGCGGCAAGCCCACTTGTCGCGGGTAAAATCCTTTGGGAAGCGCCACGGCGGCAACTACAACGGGTCCTGCCAGAGCTCCTCGTCCAACTTCGTCGATGCCTATCGTGTACATGATATACTGATATAATAAAGGAAAAATCGATGACTAAGAAACGATGCTTCTTAAACGGCTAGAGCTTCAGGGACTGAAATCTTTTGCAGATAAAACAGTACTCGATCTAAATCACAACATAACAGCGATAGTAGGGCCGAATGGTTCGGGGAAATCGAACATTACAGACGGCATTCGCTGGCTTTTGGGTGAACGTGACGCCAGGAATCTCCGCGGAGCGAAGGGCGAAGACTTAATATTCGCCGGTACGGAGAAACGTCCGCGAATGGGGCAAGCCCAGGCGACTCTCTATTTCGACAATTCCTCTGGGTTTTTCCCCGTCGATTTCAAAGAAGTTTCTATCTCAAGAAAAGTTTCGAGAGACGGTATATCGCAATTCTTTATCAACAATTCGGAGGTTAGGTTAAAGGATGTTATAGATTTTCTGGCACGAGTGCGACTCGGGGCGAGGGGGTTAACAGTTGTAAATCAGGGCCAAAGCGACATATTTATAGCCGCGAGCCCGACAGATCGTCGCGAGATGATAGAGGAGATGCTCGGGCTAAGGGAATATCAGTTAAAGAAAGCAGACGCCGAGCGAAAGCTCAAGAATACGAGTTTTAATTTGGAAAAAGTCCACGCGATGATCGAAGAATTAAAACCGCATCTTAGACTTTTAAGAAGACAATCAACGAGATACGAAAGCAGAGAAAAAATTTCGGAGGAACTGTTTGCGCTCGAAGATGCAGTTTATGGCGCAAGACTCGCGCGTTTAAAAAACGAATCTATAAGGTTAGAAAAAGAAGAAAAGGGGGTTAACGAGAAAATTAACAAAGAGGAACCGGAATTCAAAAAAATCGAGGAACAATTCGAGAAAGTAGGCAAAAGCGAACCCGAAGCTACGGAGAGACTAAAATCAATTCAGAAAGAGAAACAAG
>MHIV01000004.1:548-11315 GCA_001817685.1 Candidatus Colwellbacteria bacterium RIFCSPHIGHO2_02_FULL_45_17 | reverse complement strand
TAATTCCATCTTTCGAAACCGGAATTTTTACGATTGTCACCCCATATTTTTCTAAATCTTCCGCGGTTTCTAAAATTGACTCGTGCTCAATAGCTGAAATCACAATCTTAGGTTTTAGGTTAGAGGTATTGGGTTTTAGAAAACTCCTGACTGCACCGCGAATGATGTGATTATTCGCCTCAGTAGCAGAGCCCGTGAAAATTATTCCGTCGAAATCAGCGTTTAGCTCTCCTGCGATGCCCTCTCGTGCTTTATCAATCGCGGCACTGGCACGCTGGCCGAATAAGTGAAGCGAGTCCGCGTTGCCGAAGTCCTCCGCGAAGTACGGCTCCATGGCTTTTTTGACATCGGGGTGCATCGGCGTTGCGGCCGCGTAGTCTAAGTAGATATTTCGCATTTTTTATACGTGCCTGTCGGCTACGCTTGAGGCGGCGTAGCTTTCTGGCTTGGTTTTGGCCTCGAAGTCGTTTGCACGGATGATTCCAACTAACTCCTGAATCATTGTTCTCGTCTCACCATTTTCTCCGACATCGACATGAATTTCTAGTTTAAATTCTGGCGAATGCATTCTTTTTAGCTCTGCGAGGATAAACTTTCCGGTGTCGAGAGAGGTCAAAACTTCCTGGAGAATTCTGTCCCGCATAGTGTGTAGTTGGTCTATTTTCATTCTGCGCCAGAAATATCTCGCGCCGTTGCCGACTCGGTGCACGACAATTGCTGTCACAAAGTCAGCCGCAGTTTTACCATAAAGTTCAGAATCAGTTCCAATTGTCACAACGTAGCTCCTATGAGTATCCCCCTTCATAAATTCGATTATCGCCGACGCAACCTCGCTCGGGCTATGGTCCACCCCCGTTGCGCTTTTGAAAGATAAGCTATCCATAGCCATAGGATTAACACGACTCGTCTATTACTTCAATAGTTCTAGTAACTCCTCTTTTTTCTCATCCAATAGGCCAGGCTCCCTGGCATCAACTATGAGTCTTAGCTTTGCCTCCGTATTAGACGGCCTCAAAAGAAATCCCCAGTTCGGATATTCAATGCGGACACCGTCAGCTTCATTAATGCTCCCATCACTGTATCTCTCTTTGGCTTTTTCTAGAAGCTTCGCTATCTCCTCACGCGATTCGAAGTCAAAATTAATTTCTTCTATCGTGCTCCATGTGCTAACCGAGTCCGCTAGCTCATCAATGCCTTTGCCGGTTTCTTTAAGAACCCTAAGGATTTTAAGCACTGCAAGCGCCGGAGCTTCAACGGAGCCGGCTTCCTTGAAAAATATATGCCCGCTTTGTTCCCCACAGAATTCTGCATTGCGCTCGCGCATTAAATCTTTTATCAACTTGTGACCGATTCTTGATGGAATTGCTTCGATATTCTTAGATTTCATGAACTCTATCACCCCTCTGGAGTAGCGCAAGTCATAAACCACCTTCTTGCCTTCAAAATAGTATCCAGCTAGCAAGCCGCCGATTAAATCCCCTCTTATTTTCTTTCCAGAGGAATCGAATACCATTAGGCGGTCACCGTCAGTATCAAACTCGAAACCGATTTCCTCTCCGCTCTCAACGACATTAATTTTTAACGCCTTCGCGACCGCGCGAAATTCAGCTAAGACCATTTCGTCTCCAGTAAGTTTGATTGCCGTGCTGATTTCTCCGGGCTTAAATTCGGAGAGTTTGATGGACAATTCAACGTATGCTTCCAAAATATTTTTCGAGGAGATTTTTCCTTTATTACTGGCTTCTTTTATGTCCTTCTCAAGCAAGTTTTTGGTATCTTTAAGTAGCTCTTCGCCACCGATACCAACAGCGTTTTTCTTTGTAATCTTGAAGCCATTGAATTCATCTCCTAGATGAGAGGCAGTGACCATGATTCCACCATCGGCGCTTTCATCAATAACTCCGAAATAAAATAGCGGGGTGCTCGTTGTCCCTAAGTCAATAACATCACAACCGGCTGATACTGCTCCCGCTGTTACTTCTTGTACAAGAGCTTCGGATGTGGGCCTCATGTCCCTCGAGACGACTAATTTTTTAGCGTTTAGGTGTTTTACTAAGACACCGCCGAGTTTTTTGGCGAAGTGTGTATCAAAATCTCTCCCGTATTCTCCACGTATATCGTACGCCTTGAAGATTTTCTCGCTAAACATTTTCCTTATTGTATGTTTTCTCCATTAAGTACTCAATTGACGCAGGATTTACTGACCACATCTTTTGTTGTTAAATTAAGGTACATATTAACTAATGTCTAGGAAAAGAAGAAAGAAGTACTCCAAAAACTCTGGGATGAACCAAGTTCATCCAGGAGCTAAGACCAGCGTAATCGCCATCGGAACAATCGGCTTCGCGATTGTTTTACTGCTTGCTGCCTTCGCCAAAGCCGGACCGGCGGGAGAAGTTATCTTCAAGCTTTTGGATAAAGCGTTTGGATGGGGATATTATCTCGTCCCGCTTATACTCATAGTTTTGGGGTTGGGTGCACTCTCGCAAGTGAAACGCACCGCAATGGGTACGACATTCGTCGGGGCAGGATTCTTTATAGCCGCGGGCTTGGGAATAATCGACATTATCTACCCTGACAAGGGGGGCGTTGTCGGATCCCTTCTCGGTTCACTTGAAGCGCTTTTCGGGTATGCGGCTTCACTTGTTGTTAATTTCACGGTGCTAGTCGCAGCCGTAGTCTTAGCCCTAAACGTTCCGATAAAATTGACGTTCAAGCTTCCCAAATCTAATAAGGAGAAAAGAGTTAAAGAAGTGGAACCGGAGATTATTATGCCGGAGGCTCTGGCTACTGGTGGTGATACCAAGGAAGATAAAAAACGCGCTGCGGAGGAGTCAAAGCAAAAAGGCGCTCCGGCGGCCGACCTAGCTTTTTCAGGACTTTTGATATCGTCAAGAGGCGGCGACTACAAATTTCCTCCACTCAGTTTGTTAAAATCTCACTCCGAGAAACCTACTGTCGGCGATCTTAGGGCTAATGCGAATATTATAAAGCGTACCCTTGATAGTTTCGGCATACCAGTTGAGATGGGCGAAATAACTATCGGGCCAAAAGTAACACGCTACACGTTAAAGCCCGCTGATGGCATAAAGCTTTCAAGAATTCTTTCGCTTAACCAAGATTTGAGCTTAGCGCTTGCCGCGCACCCAATAAGGATAGAAGCTCCGATCCCTGGTAAATCGCTAGTTGGAGTAGAAATTCCGAATATAGTTGGGAGTATCGTCCGCCTTGGCTCACTTCTTGCCTATCCTGAATTCAAAACATCTCCGAACTTGAATTTTCCCCTCGGCAGAGATGTGAGCGGAGAACCAACGTTCGTGGACCTTTCAAGAATGCCGCACCTTCTTATAGCCGGTGCCACAGGAAGCGGAAAGTCGGTAATTATTCATGCGTTCATACTTTCCCTTCTTTATAAAAATTCTCCGGAAACCTTGAGGCTTCTCATGATAGACCCTAAGCGTGTTGAGCTTTCTATATACGAGGGAATCCCACATTTAATAACCCCGGTAATCACAGAGGGCAAGAAGGCGGTTGGCGCGTTGAAGTTCGTAATCCAGGAGATGGAAAATAGATACGAAACTCTCCTCAAGGCAGGTAGTAGGGACATCACGAGTTACAACAAAGGCAGAAAAGGTGACTTTATGCCATATCTTGTGGTCATCATAGATGAGCTAGCCGATTTAATGACGACCTTCGGCAGGGAGGTTGAGGGGGCAATTGTCAGGCTTGCCCAGATGGCGCGCGCCACCGGCATTCACCTCGTTGTCTCCACCCAGAGGCCGTCGGTTGAAGTCATCACTGGACTCATTAAAGCGAACATAACTTCGCGAATAGCCCTGCAGGTTGCAAGCCAGATTGATTCGAGAACAATTCTTGACAATGCGGGCGCGGAAAAACTTTTGGGAGGCGGGGATATGCTCTTTATTTCTTCGGATCTTTCCAAACCGAGGCGCATACAAGGTTCGTTTATATCTGAGGAAGAAATTGGTGCTGTTGCAAAATTCGTAAAGAGAGAGAATCCGTCATCCGGCGAGGTAGAGTTCGGTGGGACGGAAGATAAAGGATTAAACAATAACAAATTTGAGGATTTCTTGGGTGATGATGTTGACGATGATATGTACGAAGAGGCACTCGAGGTTGTGAAACGTGCAGGTAAGGCTTCTGCCTCGCTTCTCCAGAGAAGATTAAGGGTTGGTTATGCAAGAGCTGCAAGGTTGCTCGATATAATGGAGGATAAGGGAGTGATTGGCCCGGCTGACGGCGCTAGGCCGCGAGAGGTTTATATGGATTTCGAAAAGGACGAAGGAGAATATAGCGACGAAGAATAGTTATGGACGGCGAATACAAAAACATTTCAGAAATTCTAACTGCTGTTATGAAAGAACGCAGGGTTAGCGTGGACGCACTTTCTAACGCCACAGATATACCAAAGCGATTCATAGATTCTTTGGTCGAGGGTGATTTCAATAACTTGCCGGCCAAGCCATATGTAAGAGGTTACCTTTTCAAAATTGCCGAGGCGTTGGTAATTGACCAGAACGTTCTTTGGCAAAGCTACAAGAATTCTACAGAGCCCACCACGTCAGGAGCACACGATAGACTTCCCTATAATAGATTCGCTTTTAAAAAGATACGGACTAGCAGGTTAGTTGTCGTCTTTTTTATTGTAATCGTACTTGCATTTGTCGGGTTCAGATACAATGACATACTTGGGAGGCCTACAATTGATGTCTCTCTGCCTGAATCCACGAGTGAGAAAACTATTACGGTTTCCGGAAACGTAGAGGTCAGGGACACACTTACATTAAACGGGGAAGTGATTTATCCTAATGAGGAAGGATTTTTCGAGAAGAGGGTTCAGCTAGAACCGGGGCTAAACACTCTCGAATTCAAGGTAAAGCGATACCTGGGGCAGGAGTCCTCTCTAATTAAACAGGTATTCTATCAGCCAGAATCAATAGCCCCAGAGCCAATAATAGAGGAGTAGTATGGAGAAAAAAAGAACGACAACAAGCAAAGAAGCGGCAAGGGGAGAGGGAGCTAAAGCCGACGATCTAGACGCCGTTCTTCAAGCGCTCCGAGCCAAGCATGGTGAGGAGGCAATTATGAGATTGGGAGACCCGAGTGTCGGAGCTGTGGAGGTAGTATCGGCTGGACCGCTTTCTCTGGATATCGCGCTTGGCGGTGGCTTACCAAAGGGCAGAATTATCGAAATATACGGACCGGAGGGGTCTGGCAAGACAACGTTAGCTTTAACAGTTGCCGTAGAAACTCAAAGAGCAGGAGGGCGAGTCGCGTTCATCGATGCAGAACACGCGCTTGACCCCGAATACGCAAAACGTATCGGTCTTGTCACCAAAGAGCTTCTTTTATCACAGCCGTCGAGCGGTGAAGAGGCGCTGAACATTCTTGAAAGTTTAATTCGTTCGGGTGCTATGGATTTAGTTATTGTCGATTCGGTGGCAGCGCTTACTCCGCAGGCTGAGATTGATGGCGAGATGGGAGATCAACAAATCGGGCTACAAGCGCGCCTAATGTCCAAAGCGCTTAGAAAACTAACAGCGCTTGCCGCTAAAAGTGGCACGATGATAATTTTCATAAACCAATTGCGAGAAAAGATTGGGATAATGTTCGGTAATCCCGAGACAACACCAGGCGGACGTGCTCTTAAGTTTTACTCGTCTGTAAGAATCGACATAAGGCGTATTGCCCAAATTAAAAAAGGCGAAAACGTTGTGGGTCACAGAACTAAAATTAAGATTGCGAAGAATAAAGTAGCGCCTCCGTTTAAGGTTGTTGAACTCGACATCATTTACGGCGAGGGGTTCTCATACGAGGGAGATATATTGAATCTTGCGATTAAGGATGGGGTGGTAAAGAAAAGCGGTACTACATACAGCTTCGGTGAAGAAAAACTCGGAGTCGGTTTAGAGAACGCTAGAAACAAACTTGTTGAGGACAAAAAGCTCCTCGCCGCTATTAAAAAGGAGGTACTGAAAGTAATTAAAGAGAAGGCGAAGCAATAATTATTGCAATTTCGTCTCTATATACTCGCGTATCGCATTGTAGTTGTTTATTCCCTCTCTAGGAATTAGAACATACGCCCGCAGGCTCGTGGCCGTGGATTGCCCGGCTTGTCCTGATGGATCTTCTGTCGAAGAGCTTTGCTGGGTACTCGTCGCTAAATTCTTCACTTCGGTTACGACTGTTGTCGTCCCAATTACTACATAAGAACTCACCAAAAGGCCGGTTGAGAAATCTAGTGTGACGCTGTTGAACGAAATTTCGTTTATATCACCTAATCGTGGAGCGAGCTCTCCAACGCTGAAATTTGTCTCTGTTCCTTGCGCATAAGGCACCATACCTAGGAGAAACCTTGTTTTCTCCACTGAAGATAGAGAATTAAAGGCATCAAAAATAGATGCTATGATGTTGTGCTGATTTTTCTCCCTGAAAAAATCCCCGCCAGGAGCAAACCTATTTCTCATAATCCAAATAACGCTTTCCCCGTCTAGATGATGTAGCCCCGGTTCTAGCTTGAACCCAGAGACTGGGTCCGTGACTGCTTCTTCAAGAGCTACGTCCACACCCCCGAGACTATCTACCGCAGCTTTTATGGTGTCTACGTCAACTACGAGATAGTTTTCTACTTCAACTCCGGTTATCTCAGGAAGTTTTTCCATAAATTCCCCAATTTTTTTTCTGCTGTATATCTCGTTTATCTTAAACTCGCTCCCTCCGAATTCCCCATAGAGGTCGCGAGGAAGAGAAATAAGGTTAATTCTGTTTCTCTCGGGCAGATACTGTGCGATTATAATTGCATCTGTAAGGTTAGGGGCGGCATGCCACTGCCCCCCTTGCCCTTCCGCAACCCTGCCAAGAATTAGAAGAGATACTTCTTCGGACGACTCACCGTCGTCTCCGTTTTTGAAAAACGTTGTGCTCTGTTCTCCGGAGTCGGCTAAATAACCTATCCCAACGAGTATTAATAAAAGAATTATTATCGCTACTGCCGTCCGCATAGCTTATAGAAATTCTCAAACAATTTTGCGACAAGTATCGGTCCTGTCCCGCCTGGCGTAGGTGTATAAAATTTAAGTCTATCAAGAGCTGACTCGTTTTCCACGCTCAAATCTCCTACGAGTTTACCTTTATTAGAGTAACCGAAGTCTATTACACCCGCTCCGACTTTTAGATTGTTCGGGTCTATAAGCCCGGCTCTGCCGACTCCTGACACGATAATATCCGCCTCTTTAATTTTACTTGGGTCACTTTTGGAATCTAATATATATAGCTCCTTACACTTTCCCTCGAGCCAGTTCCCTATCGGTTTTCCGACGAGAACGCCTTTTCCGAGAACAACTACCACCGATTCCTCAAGATTAACTTTCTCTCTTTCTATTATTTCTTTGAAAGTTTCGACAGCAGGTTGCAAAAGTCCGCCTAACTTGTGTTCTCCCAATACATCTACGTCTTTTTCCGATGGAACTGCGTTCAATACATATTGCTTATCGATACCGCTTGGAAGCGGAAGCTGAACTATAGCTCCTCCTATGTCCTCCTGTGCTGAAATTTCGCTAACTTTGTGCCTCAAGTCGTCGCCATTTAGATTATCGGGTAGGTTATATATACGAAAGTCGATGCCGAGCCTTTCTGCTGTTTGCTGTTTCTGCTTTAGGAAGCTATCAGATAGTGTGTCGTCTCCTACAAAAATAGCCGCCAAAATTTTCTTTGGGGCGTTCTCGCCTTTGAGTCTTTTTACAATCTCATCAGCAATTTTTATGCCGTCGATTTTCATATCCCCTATCTTGCTATAGAAGAGTCGCTATGACAAATAACTCTTGGCAGGGAATTTTTTACAAAGCGCGATTACTTTAGCTTTTGTTCCTTTCTTGTTATGTACGGCATCGTATATAAGGTGGGCTATGAGGCGCATCTCTTTCTCCTTCATTCCGCGAGTTGTAAGAGATGGCGTTCCGAGGCGCACCCCCGATGGCTTAAATGGAGACGGATCGCCTGGCACAGAATTTCTATTGGCAACGATATTAGACTTTTCGAGACGTCGCTCCGCCGTCAACCCGTCCATATTAAATGCCCTCATGTCGACAAGTATTAAATGCGTGTCGGTTCCTCCTGTAACTAGATTGAATCCGAGTTTTTTCAACTCACCCGCTAGTGCTTCTGCGTTTTTAACAATCTGCCTGGCGTAAATTTTAAACTCAGGCCTCATTGCTTCTTTAAAAGCAACGGCTTTCGAGGCGGTGACGTTGTTGTGCGGACCTCCCTGGAGTCCTGGGAAAACTGCTTTATCGATTTTCTCTTTGATCTCATTTCTTGAGAATAAAACTGCTCCGCGCGGTCCGCGAAGTGATTTGTGAGTTGTTGTCATAACAACATCTGCATATGGAAATGGTGATGGGTGAGCGCCACCCGCTACGAGCCCTGCGATGTGTGAAATGTCGGATAAATGATACGCTCCGACTTTCTTCGCTATTTCTCCGAATTTCTTGAAGTTGAATCTCCTCGGATAAGCAGTGAACCCAGAAACAAATACTTTTGGCTTAGCTTTTTTCGCGAGGCGCAATACTTCATCATAATCAACTTTTCCAGTCTTGGGGTTAACGCCGTACTGGACGCTGTTGTAAAATATTCCGCTCGCAGAAACCTTATGGCCATGCGTAAGATGGCCGCCTGCCGCAAGCTTCATCCCCATTATCGTGTCCCCCGGCTCGGCTAGTCCCACGTATACAGCCAGGTTTGCTGGAGAACCGGAGTACGGTTGAACATTTACGCTCCACTTCTTGGGATCAAGTTTGAATAATTTAAGCGCCCTCTTTTGAGCCAGTATTTCTATTTTGTCGTGATATTCGTTGCCAGGATAGTAGCGTTTTCCTGGATATCCTTCCGAGTATTTATTCGAGAGTGGGCTTCCTAGTGGCGCGAGCACATCACGCGATGCCAGATTCTCTGATGCGATTAGGTCGAGCGTCTCTTTCTGGCGTTTAATTTCTAGATTTATGAGTTTTTGTATCTCTTTATCTTTCATAGGCAAAGCTTCATATTCACATAATCTTAACCAAGGACTGCCTATATAACAACTAAGGCCAGTTTAGTCAGATTGCGACTTTTAGCTCATCGGGCGCCGAGGGATGCTACTATCCAAACGCTTACCGCGTTTAAGACCAACGACACAACCATAAATTTTCTCGTGTTTAGCCTATAAGATGCGAGGATAGCAATGCCAAGCTCATCCGGAACTGGCAACATTATAAGAAGCCCGCCTAGGAAAAGCCCGAGTGAGTGGAAGGGCTTTGAGTGAAATAAACTAAGGAGTGCCTTGCGATGACCAAGTTTATCATGAGTCGGATGATTCGCTCTGTATTTTTCGTGAATCGCTGCTATCTCTGCGATGGTGTGATCTTTGAGAAATCTATAAATCATTAAATCGCCAAGAAGAGCTCCTATCGCACCGAAGGCGACAGTTAAAGGAAGCCCGAGGTGACTCCCGAGATAATAAAGTGAGGCCACCGCAATGGGTGATGTGAATGTAATCGGAAATAATGCTCCAGCGACTAACGCACCGAGAAAACCAAGTTTTCCTAAACCCCCGAAAGTCTTATCGAAAATACCGAAATACGAAAGGATTACGGTGGTTAAAATTGAGATCCCTAAAAATGTTAGGTTCGGATACTTTACTTTAAACGTCATCGTTATGTATTGGCCGCTTTATCCAGCTTCGAGGCACCTAATTTCTTAAATCCGAAGTAAACAACCGCCGCGATTATGAGAAAATCTATAACTGCAGTCAAAAATTGACCGTATGTAATCGGACCGAACGCGAGGGCCTTAAGCCCATCTCCAGATCCAATAAGCATGCCTATTAGCGGCTCGATAATGTCTTCAACAAAAGATTTTACGACACTGCTAACCGCTCCGCCGAGAATAAATCCGATTGCAAGTCCCACAACTCCCTGCTCGCGGATAAAATCCATGAAACCGTGTACTTGTTTTCGAACTATTTTCTTAACCACGGTACTAATTTATCTTAATAGAATTATTGTATCACAAAAAATTTCCTTGATATTTACAACTTTAAAGTTATGCACACAAAAAATGTATCTTTTTACTAACAAAATGTTCTAAAATTAATAGTAGAACTATTGGCCGGGTAGTCGCCGGCTCGATTGTTCCCGCGTAAGCCAATTTCAAAAAAACAAATGGCGAAGAAAAAGAGGGCTACTCGTAAAAAGGCAGCACCTCGCAAGAGGAAGGCAGCGAAGAGGAAGCCAGCTAGGCGAAAAGCCGCGAAGCGACGAAAGAAGTAATTAACGAAAGTTAAGCAAAACGAGCCGTAGGGCTCGTTTTGTAATTGGGGTGATTTTTCTTTAGAGCCCAGAATGGTAAATCAGATGAAAAATTAGAGAAAAAGTTATTAACAGATACTTTTTATGGTGTATTACGTTGTATAATTATAAGAGTTGCAGGACGATAGGTAGTCGCTACTTACTGCAAGTATAAATACACTTAAAAATGGCCAAGAAGGCAAAGAAGAGGAAGAAGTAGAAGTTTTTTTCTTACTTACCTCCGAAGGTAAAAAGAAGAAGCCCGAAAGGGCTTCTTCTCTTTATGCTCGTTCTTTCTTTATTTATTCGTCTGCCAGTGTTCCCCTAACCTTTTCGGGAAGATCTGGAGTGTTCTCATGTCCGTGTTCTTCAATCGCGTGACGCACTGCAACTTTTAGAACTTCTTCCTCCTCGCCTGCGATTA
>MHIV01000004.1:0-519 GCA_001817685.1 Candidatus Colwellbacteria bacterium RIFCSPHIGHO2_02_FULL_45_17 | reverse complement strand
AATAACGTGCAGTTGTTCTCACTAGGAAACTTGCTGCAATCTGAAACTTTTCTTGCCATAGTCATCTTTGAGGTTTATGCGACCTTTTATGAAATACGTCGTTATGGAATTTATATGAAAGTGAGCGTGTCGAGTATATCCTCGAACGTATCATCCCCCGATGGGAAAATTATATTGAGCTTTACGCCCTCTTTATTGTCAATGAATATTACGCGCGTCTTTTTATCCACAGACTCCGTGTCGGTTTCTGTCGAGTAACTCTCCGTAACAGTAAATTGATATCCGTCTCTTCCCGCGATTCCGACTTCTTGAATATCCGTAACTCTTTTTCCCCCAGATTCTTCTTCGTCTTTATTTCTTTCCCATACTTTTTCTGCATATCTCTTGAGAGAAAGGTTTAGCGTGTCCTTATATCTGGATGCAAACAATTCTGGCTCCCTAACATCTACATACATGGTTGGGGCGTGTGATGGCCCGTCGGGTGACGGCCAGATGTACGCGCACACTTTTGGCTCTTTT
>MHIV01000003.1 GCA_001817685.1 Candidatus Colwellbacteria bacterium RIFCSPHIGHO2_02_FULL_45_17 | reverse complement strand
TTCACCTCATTGCCGTGATATCCAACGACAACGACCGGGTGTCCATCAATCCCAGATTTCACAACAGACTCCAGCAGAAGCACTATAAGGGGCCTGCCGCCTAAGCTCTCAAGAACCTTGGGTTTTTCTGAATGCATCCGCGTACTCTTACCAGCGGCGAGCACAATGACTCTGGCTTTCATATTTCATATATTAGAGCTTTCATTGAAAATGTGAAACAATGACGTTAATCTGTGAATTAGCCAAGTCCGTTACGCGGACCGCTGTGGAGGGGTGCCTGAGTGGTTGAAAGGGACAGTCTTGAAAACTGTTAAGGGTGCAAGCTCTTCGAGAGTTCGAATCTCTCCCCCTCCGCATATGCTGCAATGACTCCTGTTTTAGGAGTCATTGCAGCATGATATTGGAGAGATTCGAACGGGAAGGGCGATGGGAAACGGGAGTTTCCCAAAGCGGAAACACTAAAACCGAGGGGTTTTAGAAGCGAACGAAATGAGCGTGTTCGAATAGCGAAGCGCTCTCCCCCTCCGCAAGTTAGTTGGTTTTTCATTCCCTTGTTATAATTTGTTCATGAAAAAATATGGGTATCTTTTAATAATCGGTCTCGTTGTTGTGGCCGGCATTTTTGTGATAAATGCACCACCGCAAGAAGACAAAACCGCGCTTGACCCTAAACAATCGTCTGATACAGAAACTACATTTGCAAGACCTAAAAAGAGCGCTCACTATGAATCTAATACTCCAGCTCACGAATCAATCTTAGCTGCGCCACCAATCAATATCGTAATTGATTTTAATTTTGACTTGGCCTCCAACTCCTCTATCTCAATAGTCGATACGAACGATATAGAATATGGGAGCGGCGATACGTCAGTTGATAGGAACAAACTCGCTCTTCGCAGATCAATGTCCCACGACTCGCCCGATGGTGTTTATACTGTCAACTACAACGCTTGCTGGCCGGATGCAAGCTGCCACGATGGTAGCTTTCAATTTGCTATTAATCGATCTCTTGGCGAAGACTATCTCGATTTGAGGAATAGATCAGCAGTTGAAATAAAACTTTCTGACATTGCCTTTAAGCCTGCACGGGTGAAAGTCAGTGCCGGCACTCGTATAACATGGTTAAATGACGAGGAAGTTACTCATTATGTAAATACTGATGCTCATCCAAGCCACACATATTATCCAGCACAGAATTCAAATGCTTTGGCGAAAGGCGAAGAGTTTCCTTTAGTTTTTGATAAGGCTGGCATATATCCCTATCATTGCAGTGCTCATGCAAGCGATATGATAGGGTCAATTATTGTCGAATAGATATCGTACTGCTCTCTAGAAATATGCGTAAAAGTATTTTACTCACACTATTCACTAGCCTTATACTTGTGCCGGTTGTCGCGAGTAACTATGTGTTCGCGAAAGAGTTGCCTGTGATAGATTTCTTTTACAGTGAAACCTGTCCGCACTGCATAAGAGAGCAGGCATTCTTCGATGAGTTAGAAGAACTTTACCCAGACCTCGAGGTTAATCGTTATTCAGTAAGCGAAGAAGCTAACTTAGACCCGATGCGTGAGAGATTACGCGAAGTGGATGCGGAAAAGTACTTTGGCTCAGTCCCACTAACTTTTGTGGGCGATGAGTTCTTCTTAGGTTTTGACGACGAGAACGGCATCGGGCGCGATATCGTTGAATCAATCGATAGACAGTTATCAGGAGAGGAGACAAGAGAAGATGGGGGCGGTCTATCTGTTCCCTTTATCGGAGAAGTTGATGTCTCACAGTATTCACTTCCAAGCCTAGCGGTAGTTTTGGGGATTCTCGACGGATTCAACGTGTGCTCGCTGGGAGCGCTCGTTCTGATTCTCGGGATGGCGTTGATGCTACAGTCGAGGAAAAAAATTGCGCTTTACGGCGGTATTTTTATCTTTACGACCGCCATTATTTATGGGAGCTTGATTTTCTTATGGTTTAGTCTCTTCTCGGCTCTCGCAAAATACGTCGGGCTTATCCAAATTTCTATAGGTCTCCTAGGATTCGTTGGTGGAATTTATTTTCTGCGTGAATACGTGAAGATGAGAAAATATGGCGTCACGTGTAACTCAAACGGAATGCCGATAATAGGAAAACTATCCGAAAGAATGCAAAAAGTTTTCGAGGGCGGTTCGAGCGCCGTATCCCTTGGCCTAGCTATACTTCTTTTTGCCGCCGCTATAACAATTGTAGAGTTCCCATGTTCAGCGGCCGTTCCCGTTTTCTTCGCTGGAGTTCTTGCTGATGCATCTTTAGTTCCCACAACATACTGGCTTTATATCTCTCTATTCGTGCTGTTCTATATGCTCGACGAACTCATAATCTTCGGAGTCGCAGTATATAGGATGAACATTTGGCTTACATCGCCGCGTTTCGTTAAATCAGTGACTCTCCTAGAAGGGCTAATATTAGCGGGAATTGGCATCTTTTATTTGGCTCGCACACTACTGTAACGGTAACAGGTCAAGGCGGCCTGGTTTTGTGATAACATTAGGCTATAAGCCGTGATAATAAAAAACTTTGTTGAACTTGCGGAAACGGAGGAGCGAAAGCTTGCGCTCGAAATAGCTGACGCAGGACTCGCCGCAGTCGATACACAAAAAGTAGTTAAAGAAACAGTTAATTTAAGCGGAGATAAACTTCGTATCAGTAATGAAGAGTTTCGGCTTGCGGAAATCGAGCATATTTTTGTTGTCGGCGTCGGAAAGTGTTCGCTATCTGCCGCCGGCGCGCTAGAAGAAATATTGGGAAGTAAATTAACCGGCGGCACAGTAATTGATGTCCGAAGCGGGAAGCTCAATAAAATCCAAGCTATAAGCGGTGACCACCCAATGCCGACTGAGAAAAATGTCTCTGCGACCGATGAAATAATCAGTCTTCTCAAAAATGCTACCGAAAAAGATCTAGTTATATTTATAATTTCCGGCGGCGGCTCAACGCTTCTTTGCCATCCGGAGAATATGACATGCCTCGATGAAGCAGAGATTCTTCGACACCTTTACGGGGCAGGTGCGGGTATCAAGAAAATAAATACGTTGAGAAAACATATCTCAACTGCGCGGGGCGGTTTTCTCGCAAAATATGCATATCCAGCAAACGCTGTTGCTCTAATCTTCTCAGATGTTCCTGGAGATGATTTAGAGTTCATAGCCTCGGGTCCGACAATCAGAGATACAACCACGGTGAAAGACGCTAAGAAAATCGTCGATGAGTTTAACTTGGCAGAGAAAGCGGGACTAAAAGCGATAAATCTTGTAGAGACACCGAAAGAAAATAAATATTTCGAGAATATTAAAAATATCCTCGTTGTCTCCAATAAAGTTGCTCTTGCGGCGATGGCTGAGAAGGCAAAAAGCAATGGATTTCGCGCGGAGATTGTAACAGCGACCCTTGTAGGAGAGTCAGAGGACGTGGGCCTCGAAATAGTCGAAAAACTCCACGGCGAAAAGAATAAAACCATACTTTTGTACGGCGGGGAAACGGTTGTAACTGGGCATTCGCTTGGGAAAGGTGGCAGAGCCCAAGAACTTGCACTATCCGCATTAAGAATATTAGAGAAAGACGAGCTTATCTTAGCGCTCGGCTCAGATGGCCGCGATAACACTGACTTCGCCGGCGCTTTGTGTGATAGTATTACAAAGGGGAAAGCGAACAAACTTGGCTTAACCCCTGGGGAATATTTGAGAGGGAATACAGCCTATTACTTTTTCGAGAAGACAGGCGACTATATAAAAACGGGGGACACAGGCCGAAACGTAGCGGACTTCGTCGTGGCAGTAAAGTCATAATATGACAAAGAGAAACAAGGCGTTGATTCTTTGGTTCAAGAATATAGGTATAAAAGATGTCCCTATTGTGGGAGGAAAAAATGCTGCGCTTGGAGAAATGTATAGAAGCCTAATGCGCGCCGGAGTAAACATTCCAAACGGATTCGCCGTAACTGCGCACGCATATAGGTATTTTCTAAAAGATTCTGGCATAGGAGAAGAAATCGAAAAAATGCTAAAGGGGTTAGATACACATAACATTCCCGATCTTCAAAAAAGAGGGCGCGCAGTCAGGAATCTCATATTAGAATCCAATATGCCAGAAGATCTTATCGCAGAAATTACAAAAGCTTATGCGAAGCTCGGAAAATTCTACAGAAAGGCGAATTTAGGCGTTGCTGTAAGGTCTTCTGCTACTGCCGAAGATTTACCGGGAGCTTCGTTCGCTGGACAGCAAGAAACATATCTTAATGTTATGGGTAGAGACGAAGTTGTAAGAGCCGTAAGAAAAGCCATAGCTTCTCTTTTCACAAATCGCGCTATTTCATACAGAGTAGACAAAGGCTTCTCACACACAGATATAGCTCTTTCTGTGGGCGTGCAGAAAATGGTTCGCTCTGACAAAGCTTCAAGCGGAGTTGCATTCACTATCGACACCGAGACAGGATTCGATAAAGTTGTTGTAATCAATAGTTCTTATGGGCTTGGTGAAATGATAGTCCAGGGCGGTGTGATACCGGATGAATTCGTGGTTTTTAAACCAATGCTTGGCAAGGATTTCAATCCTATAATCTCAAGGAATGTTGGTCTTAAGGCCGAGAAAATTATTTACAGTGAGAAAGGAACTAAGCAGGCGAGAGTCAAAGAGGCGGACAGAGCGAAGATGTCTTTAAGTGATAAAGAAGTCATTAAGCTAGCTGAGTGGTGCGTAAAAGTAGAAAAGCACTTCTCGGGGAAGCGGGGTAAATATCAGCCAATGGATATAGAATGGGCGAAGGATGGTGAGACAAACGAATTATTCATAGTCCAAGCAAGACCGGAGACAGTTCAGTCTTCAAAGGACCCGAATTCATACAGCGAGTATAGATTGAATAAACAGGCGAAGCCGTTTCTAGGCGGGATAGCCGTTGGGACAAAGATAGCCTCGGGTAAAGCGCGCATTATAAAGGACCCAAGGAAAATTACAGAATTTAGGAAGGGAGAGATCTTGGTCACAGATATTACTGATCCAGACTGGGAACCGATAATGAAAATTTCGTCGGCAATAATTACAGATCAAGGAGGCAGAACAAGTCACGCGGCAATCGTTTCAAGAGAGCTCGGCATACCCTGCATCGTGGGTACCGGAAGAGCGACAAGCATAATAAAAACTGGGGAGACAGTTACGGTTGACTGCTCGAGCGGCGATACAGGAGCCGTCTATAGAGGCGAAGTGCCGTTTAGGGTATCAGAGCACCACTTGGATAAAATGCCGAGAACCAAGACCAAGATTATGGTGAATATCGGCTCGCCAGAAGAAGCGTTTAAAAATCACTACCTACCGGTTAAGGGTGTCGGACTCGGAAGACTTGAATTTATAATTGCTTCTCACGTCAGGATTCATCCGAATGCGCTAATTGACTACAAAACACTGAAGAAAAAAACCGGCGACGCAAAAGCGAAACGTATTGTAGACGAGATAGACGAATTGACGGCTGGGCACAGTGACAAGAAAGAGTTCTACGTTGATAAATTAACCGAGGGCGTAGCAAAAATCGCCGCGGCATTCTGGCCAAACGATGTAATAATCAGGTTTTCTGATTTTAAGACAAACGAGTATAGCGAACTGATTGGTGGCGAACTATACGAGCCGCTAGAAAAAAATCCGATGATAGGGTGGCGTGGAGCATCACGATACTACGACGGAGATTTTAGAGAGGCGTTTGGTCTTGAGTGCCGAGCAATACATAAAGTAAGAAACGAGATTGGTTTGAAGAACGTAATCCCGATGATACCGTTCTGTAGAACCAGCGAGGAGGGGCAGAAAGTCGTAGAAACAATGAAGCGTCACGGCCTCGACAGAAAGAAGGACAGAGCACTCAAAATCTATGTGATGTGTGAAATACCATCAAATGTTGTTTCTGCTAACGCATTTCTTGACGTATTTGACGGCATGTCGATTGGATCCAATGATTTAACCCAACTTGTAATGGGGATGGATAGAGACTCGGCAATAATCAGCGGCATAGCAAACGAGAACAACCCAGCAGTTAAGAAGATGATCGAGGATGTTATAAAAATCTGTAGAAAAAGAAGAAAATACATAGGAATTTGCGGACAGGCACCAAGTGATTTCCCGGAATTTAGCGACTTTCTCGTTAAAAACAAGATCGATAGCATATCCCTAAACCCAGACTCGGTTATAAAAATCATTCCGCGTGTGTATAAGAGTGAAAGAAAAATAAGTAGAATAATAAGAAGATGAAAATAGGATTTTTCGGAGTGAGCGAATATGAGGAAAGCGTTATAAATAAACGTCTGCCTGACCACGAAATCGTCCTCGATGCACAGCAAATTGACGAAGATAGTCTTCCAGGCAGAAATGATTTCGATATCCTATCAGTATTTGTTAACTCAAAAATCGGAGAGAAAGAAATCGCCCATTTCCCAAATCTTAAGTTTATTAACACCGGTTCCACTGGCTACGATCACATAGACGCAGACGCTGTTAAAAGAGCGGGAATTTTAGCGAGTTACGTTCCTGGTTATGGAGAGAACACTGTCGCTGAATTCACCTTTGGATTAATTTTGAATCTTGCTAGAAAAATCTATCCAGCGATAGATCGTATTAAGGAAACTGGCTCTTTCTCGCTCGAAGGTCTACGCGGGTTTGAGCTAAAGGGAAAGACAATCGGTATAGTTGGTACAGGAAGAATTGGGAGGCAGGTTGGAGAGATAGCAAGCGGGTTCGAGATGAAAATTATTGCCGCCGATCCGTATCCGAATAAAGAGTTTGAGAAAAAACTCCAAGCGGAATACTTACCGCTGGAGGAGCTGTTAGGGCGAGCAGATATAATTACTCTCCATTGTCCCTATAACAAAGATACGCACCACCTCATAAACGCGAAGAATATAAAAAATATTAAGCGAGGTGCATTCCTCGTAAATACAGCGAGAGGAGGTGTCGTCGAGACTGAGGCCCTAGTTAAAGCGTTAAAAGACGGGACCATCGGAGGCGCTGGGCTCGATGTTCTTGAAGAAGAAGGTGATATCAAAGACGAGCTAAATTTCTTAGCTAGCCCACATCCATATGAGAAAGAACTCAAAAACGTACTCTACGATCACGTTCTAATGCAAATGCCGAATGTGTTGGTAACTCCGCACAACGCGTTTAACACTGATGAAGCGCTTCTCGAAATCCTAGCGACAACTCTTGCAAATATCGAGGCCTTTATAAACGGCAAGCCCATTAATCTCATACCGGGAGTTAAATGAGAATAGGCGGAATCACAGTCAACGAAATTCTCGATTCACGCGGCGAAAAAACCATAGAGGTAGTAATAGAAAATGGAAAGCAGTCATATTCTACCGGGCTTCCGTCAGGCAAAAGCAAGGGGAAAAGAGAGGCGACTTCGCTCGGCGCAGAACACGCCAAGAAAGTATTGGAAGGTGGCCTGAAAAAGGAACTGACGCTTAGGGACTTCGGGACTATAAGCGATTTAGATAAATTTTTAATCGAGTACGACGGCACAGAAAATAAATCTAAAATCGGCGGTGATCTGTCGCTGGGAATTTCAGTCTCCTTAGCGCGAGCGCTTGCCGGCGAAAATGGGATGGAGTTGTGGGAAATACTCCGAGAGGAATTTTTTGGTGATGTTTTGCGAGACGATCCACCCAGAGTTTTCTCAAATATGATTAACGGAGGCGCTCACGCAGACAACAATTTGGATATACAGGAGTACCAAATTGTAGGGACCTTGAGTGGGGGAGTCGGTCAAACAGCGGACGAGCTCGTAAATTTGTACAAGGAGCTCGGGGAATTATTAGCAAAGAATTATGGCTCGAAGAACATTTCGTTAGGAGACGAAGAGGGATACTCTCTAAATTTCGCGAGTAATTTAGAGCCGCTTAAAATTCTGGAGGAAGTTCTCAGCAAATCCGGTCACAAAAAAGAATTTACTCTTGGAATAGACGCAGCAGCTTCGAGTTTTTACAACAGCGGCCTTTATGAATTTGAAGGTAAGAAATTAAGCGCCGAAGATCTTGGCAAGACGTACGAAAAGTACTTCAAGGAGTGCAACTTACTCGAAAGCGTAGAAGATCCATTCGCGGAAGGTGATGAGAATGGATTCAAGGGAATATATAAAGCTTACGGCAAGAAAAAGCTCTTGATAGGCGATGATCTAACAACAACCGATGTCAACCGTATAGAAAAATTCGCCAAGAAGCTAATAAACGGAGTAATAATTAAACCTAACCAAATTGGCACAGTTACCGAAACCTGTGAGGCGATGACTGCCGCGAGAAGTACGGGCATCGAGAGAATTGTTTCCCACAGGTCCGGGGAGGTTCTCGACCCATTTGTAATTCATTTTGCGAAAGCGGCTCACGCAGAAGGGGTGAAAATCGGAGTTCCGGTGAAGAAAGAACGAGTTTCAAAATTCGACGAACTTACGAAATTTTATTCATAAAGCATGACACTCGATAAAACCACGCTCACCGACAAAAAATTTTGGTCGTTATCTCCAGATAGAGTGTTAGAGATTCTTGGCACGTCCAAAGATGGCTTAAGTGAAGTAATCGCGAAAGAAAAGCTCGAGCAATTCGGCAAGAATTCACTTCCGCATGACGGAAGTGGGTTGAAATTAAGAATATTAATGCGCCAATTTACAAACCCACTCGTAGTAATATTGATAGTCGCTGGCGCCATTACTCTTGCACTTCAAGACTACAAAGACAGTATCTTTATATTTATCGCGGTGTTCATAAATGGGGCCCTCGGCTTTTATCAGGAGAACAAAGCGGCGGATGCCCTTGCTAGTCTGAAAAAATATGTAAAAGAGAAGGCCAGAGTTATAAGGGAGGGCTTCGAGAGGGAGGTCAGCGTTGAAGAGTTAGTGCCAGGAGATGTAATAAAACTAACTTCTGGAACGCGAGTGCCTGCGGACGCAAGAGTATTTCTCTCGAATAGTTTATCTGTGGATGAGTCAATTCTTACCGGAGAATCACTTCCAGTTTCGAAAACCACGGATCCAGTAGAAGAGTCCGCGAGCGTAATTGACAGAGAATCAATGGTTTATAACGGTACATTAGTTGTGGGTGGAATAGGTTTAGCTATCGTGACGGCAACCGGTCTCGATACAGAGCTTGGGAAAATAGCAGTCTTTCTAGAGAAGGAGGATGATGAGCCGACGCCTCTCCAAAGGTATATCAAGAAATTTTCTATATTAGTCGGTGTGGCCTTTCTTCTTATGGCCGCGCTTCTGTTCTGGATCGGAATTTTACACGGCTACTCTCTATTTGAAATGTTCTTGATATCGGTAGCAGTGGCCGTCTCTGCTGTGCCGGAAGGATTACCACTCGCTCTGACGGTGGTTCTGGCAATCGGAGTGGAAAGATTGGCGAAACGGAATGGGATCGTAAAGAAACTCGTCGCCGCAGAAGCGCTAGGGAGCACAACGTTAATTTTGACGGACAAAACGGGAACACTCACCGAAGCGAAGATGGAACTCGCAGAAATTATAGGAGACGAAAGTAAGGAGAAGATCCTAGAATTGGCTCTTCTTACAGTCGAGGCTACGGTAGAGAACCCGCTGAGCGATCCGGAAGAGTGGAGAGTGATAGGCAGGCCGCTAGAAGCTTCGGTTGTGAAAGCAGGCGCAGAATACAAACTTTTCATTCACGAAATTCTTAAAAACGTTGAAGTCCTCGAAAGACATCCATTTAACTCGATGGACAAATTTGCTGGAGTCTATGCGAAAATCGGTTCCGAGAAAATGTGGATATACCTCGGAGCGCCTGATGTGCTTCTAGATAAATCTCAAATTGATAAGAGGAAAAAAGAGGAACTTATAAACAAAGTTGAGGAGCTGGCGTACGGAGGGTTTCGCGTTCTAGGAGTCTCTATGGGCAATAAGTTTTTGGGGTTGCTAGCTTTTAACGACCCTGTAAGGAAGGACGTCGGTGAAGTAATTAAAGAGGTCGCTAAGGCCGGCGTTAAAACCGTAATCGCGACCGGTGATCACAAGGGTACAGCCCTTCATGTGGCCAAAGAAGTTGGAATTAATGCGTCTGCGGAAAACGTACTTACCGGAGATGAAATGCTAACGCTCTCAGATGATGACTTAAAGAAAGCACTGCCGAAGATACTTGTATTCGCACGCGTTACACCGAAAGATAAAGCGCGACTCACCAGACTCTATCAGAGTTTAGGAGAAGTTGTTGCCGTGACAGGGGATGGTGTAAACGATGCGCCAGCTCTCGAGAGCGCCGATGTGGGAATCGCCGTCGGATCCGGAACCGACATCGCCAAGGACGCATCCGACCTCGTGATATTAGATGACAATTTCAACACTATAATTGCCGCCATAAGCGAGGGCCGTCGAATTATGGCCAACATAAGAAAGATTATTGTATACCTTTTTTCGGATTCCCTCGACGAACTATTTCTTATCGGCGGAGCACTCGTGTTCGGGCTGCCGCTTCCGTTGAGTGCTATACAAATTCTTTGGGTGAATTTCTTTAGCGATAGCTTTCCCTCAGTAGCTCTGGGGTTTGAAAAAGAGCCTGATGGCTTGAGGCTTCCAAGGAGCAGAAAGCACAGGGAACTTATAGATGGTGAGATGAAGTTCCTAATCCTTATAATCGGTGTTATATCGAGCGCACTACTCTTCGGTATGTACTACACGCTTCTTAGAATGGGTTTCTCGGTAGGGATAGTCCGGACATTTATATTCGCCAGCTTCTCTATTTATACTCTCTTTCTTGCCTTCTCTGTAAAGTCGCTTCACAAAAGCATATTTAGATATAATCCTTTCGATAATCCGTATCTCATAGGCGGTGTTCTGATAGCTATCGGGCTTACGCTTGTGGCTATTTATGTTCCATACTTCCAGGTTCTATTAAATACAGTCTTCCTGTCATGGCAGTGGATGGTGGGCGTTGTTGGGTTCGGTCTCTTGAATCTCCTCGGAGTCGAATTCGGAAAGTTTCTTTTTAGAAAGGGCAAGAGCTAAACATCAAGCTCGGTCGCAGGGAGAATATTGTAAGTCCAAGTTTTGTTGTCGGCAGTTTGCTATAATAAACTTGTATGAAATCAAACAGGGGATTCACTCTTGTAGAATTGATTCTTTACTCCGCGATATTCGCCGTTGTAGGCGGGCTCCTAACCGGTGTCTTAGTGACAAGTATACGAACGCAAAACAAAGACGCGTCAAAAAATGAAGTTACCCAGCAGTTAGATTTGGTTGTAAATACAGTTCAGCGCCTCGTAAGAAATTCTAGTTTGATAGAGGTGGCTTATGAGGGAACCGCGACTGGAACAGCGTGTTCACAATATTGTACTTTAGCGCTTCGCATGGCCTCGTCGACAAAAGACCCCACGATTGTAAGATCTGACGTGACAGGCGTGTATTTGCAAGAAGGATCCGATGAAGAAGTGCCGCTCACAACGAATGAAATTGTTGTAGACAACCTACTTTTCACAAAATTCGAAACACCAGGAGGCCACGCGATTGTTCAAATTGATGCTACGTTCTCGCGTAATACCTCAAACCCTCAATTCGCAGTAACGAAGTCTCTCCGATCCGCAATTTCTCGTGTTTCCGCAGCTACATTCGATTCGAATTTAATCCCGAACCTAAATGACGCGTGGGATTTGGGGCAAACGTCGCCAGATAAAAGATGGCAGGATTTGTACTTAAGCGATAACTTATTTGTCGGAGGCGATGCTAATGTAACCGGCAACCTTGGAATCGGGACGGCAGCGCCAGACACCAAGCTACACATAGTAGGCTCAACCCTTAATAGTGGTCTAATCAATCATTATAGAAATCTTACTGAATATAACGGTGGAAGTAGCAGCATTACTGGAACGCTAAAGATAACAATGCCTAAAACCTGGTCAAACACCATGATGCAAATCAAGATTAGCGGTTATAATTATTCAGCCGGAAATGGAGCGTGGGAAGTGATAATCGGAGGGTATAATTACGCTACTACTCCTGGTTGGTATAACTATACTGCGGAGATAAATGGAACTCCGCCATTTACCCAAGTAAGACTCGCCCACGATGGAGCTAAAAACATAATTCTTTTAGGTGACACGACTACGGTGTGGGCATATCCAAAAGTTGTAGTGACCGATTTCATCGCTGGGCACTTAGCCATAACCGGTTGGGGATCTGGATGGAGTACATCTATGATTACCAGTGAGACGGGGATAGCTCAAATTGTTACACCAGCAATTAAAACGTATGTGAATGCAAGTGGCAACGTCGGCATAGGGACGACAAACATCAGGAGTAAGTTGGATTTAGGACAGTTTAACGGGACAATCACCGACTTACCAAGTACTTACATCCCAGCCATCAGACTACAACCATCCACGAGCGGTG
>MHIV01000002.1 GCA_001817685.1 Candidatus Colwellbacteria bacterium RIFCSPHIGHO2_02_FULL_45_17 | reverse complement strand
GGATTGCTTTTCGGCATTGCGATAGTGCTTTTTGCTACGCTCTTTAGGGGGACCGAAAGCAGTTATATTGCACGTATAGCGGGCGAGCCAGTAGAAGAAGAAACTATAGAACAGGTCGTTGCTTCTCCGATTATTCAGGAAGTTACACTTAGCGCGGCTGGGGCATATACAATCGGTGGTCAGGAACTATATTCATTCAGAGCTGACAAAAGATGGCCGATTGCTTCTATAACAAAACTTATGACAGCACTCGTGGCTGACAGGCTGTATCTTTCTGAGAAGCCATATGAGATCATCGAAATTACAGAAGAAGCAGTGGCTACCGAGGGAAATTCTGGAAATCTTGCTGCTCACGAACTTGTAAGAGCGGATGATTTGATAAAAGCCATGATGCTTGTTTCCAGTAACGATGCTGCAGCTGCGCTTGCAGAACATTATGGCGAGGAAGCATTTGTCGCTGAAATGAATAAGACCGCCGTGGAACTCGGGATGACTGGGACCACGTTCGTTGACCCGACTGGATTGTCGGTCCAGAACCTTTCTACTGTTGAAGACGTTCGACGCCTCGCGAAGTTTATTTGGGACAATTACACGTATATTTTTAATATCAGCCAGCGACCTCGCGATACAATAATCGACAGATCAGATGGGTCAACCTGGAGTCTAGAAAATATCAATTCTTTTGCCGGGCGATCTGATTTTCTTGGGGGAAAAACGGGCAGCATCCCAGAGGCAGAAGGAAATCTCGTTTCTATCTTTAGCGTTCCAGAGAGAAACGACGAAATTATAATTATAGTCTTGGGTACTGAAAATAGATTTCTCGAGACTGAAAAAATACTTAGTGATTTATGATGACAGAAGCGATAAGAGTATTAACGGTTAGTATTTTATCATTCGCAGTTGCGCTTCTTTTGACACCGGCGGTTCTCGCTGTTCTAAAAAAATTCGACTTTAAGAAACAAATTAGGACCGTTGAGTCTGCGCCGATATATTCAAAACTACATAAAGCCAAAGAGGGGACTCCAACGATGGGAGGAATAATAATTTGGGGAACCGTTCTCGGACTTGCCGCTATTCTTTTTCTTCTCGATGCTCTGTTTGACGGAAGTTTCACCTATTTGAACTTTGTGGATAGAGCGCAAACGTTTTTGCCGATAGCGGCGCTTCTCATAGCCGCGTTTTTGGGTTTGTTTGATGATATTCTAGGCGTATTAAGGATTGGTCCAAGCGGCGGTGGACTTACCGTATCGAAGAAACTAATTCTTTATACCGTTCTTTCCGTAGTTGGTGCTTGGTGGTTTTATTCCCCGAACATTCTTGATTGGCACGTAATCCACGTACCTCTTCTCGGCAATTTTGATATTGGTGCGTGGTACGTACCTATATTCATGTTTATCATTGTTGCGAGCGCGTTTTCGGCAAATGAAACTGACGGACTGGACGGCCTCTTTGGTGGCGTATCGCTATTTGCTTTCAGCGCGCTTGCAGTTGTTGCTTTTACACTTGGCAGATACGACCTTGCCACCATGAGCGGTGCTATTGTCGGTGCGATCCTGGCATTTCTTTGGTTTAATATTTATCCGGCAAAATTTTTTATGGGAGATACCGGTTCCATGGCGCTAGGGATAACGCTAGGTGTTATGACAATGTTAACTAATACTGTATTGCTCCTGCCTTTTTTCTTTATTATTCCGATAATCGAATCTCTCACTGTTATTGTGCAAGCCGTAAGCAAGAAGTTTAGAGGGGGCAAGAAAATATTCTTATCAACTCCGATTCATCACCATTTTGAGGCACTCGGGTGGCCAGAGTCACAAATAACGATGAGATTTTGGATAATTTCGGTTGTTTCTACCGGCTTAGGGTTGGCTTTATTCTTTATAGATAGATTTTTTTAAATCTAGCCAAAGCCGCGGAGAATTCTAGAGCGGCTTTGATGTATAATTGGTAGACGATGAGCCTTTTAATAAAAGGTGTTCAGGTTGTTGACGGAAAAGGAGGAGAGCCCTATAAGGCCGATGTTTTGGTCCAGAAGAATGTTATATCCGCCATTGGCAACCTGAAGGGCAAAAAGACTGATAGAGTACTAGATGGGCTAGGCCACTACATTACTCCGGGATTTATTGATGTTCATAATAACGCGGACCACTATCTGAGTCTTTTTAACAATCCCGCACAGAAGAACTTTGTAAAACAAGGGATAACAACAATTATCGGTGGTCACTGCGGTTCTTCGCTCGCTCCGCTTTTGTACGGAAATCTGGAATCTATAAGAAAATGGGCTGACCCACACGATATTAATGTTGACTGGCACACCGTCCCAGAACTATTGGAGACTCTTGAAAGAATTTCTATAGGACTTAATTTCGGCACGCTAGTAGGACACTCCACAATAAGAAGAGCTCTTGTAGGTGAACGCTCGCGGCTGCTTCAGAGAGAGCTCGACGTATTCAAGGGAGTGCTTGAGCGTGCGATGCGTGATGGTGCTTTTGGATTTTCATCCGGTCTTGGTTATGTACACGGGAAGATGGCATCCAAGAACGAAATTAAAGAGTTCGTAGATATTGTTAAAAAATTCGATGGTGTTTACTCAGTCCACTTGCGTGACGAGGGAGATAAAATTCTTGATGCAGTTAAGGAAATTATCGCATTAGTGAAAGTATCTGGGGCAAAAACAATAATCAGTCACTTCAGGCCGATAAAGGGTTTCGATAGGGAATTCGAAGAAACACTGAAATATATAAACGATACGGAGAACTTGTATTTCGACGCATATCCTTACGACGTTAGCGTAAGGCCGCTTTATACATTACTTCCGGATTGGGCTCAAGTTGAGAATATTGAGGCGATGCTTGAGCGAGTAAGAACGAAGAAAACCGCAGAGCTTATAGCTGGCGACTTTAAGACTGTGCCGGCCTCCGAGATTTTAATAGGTGGCGTTCCTCACCACGAGTACCTGGTAGGCAAGTCGATAGAAGACATTGCAAAAAACTTAGGCGTGAGCGCCGAGAAGGCTTTGCTTCACATAATGGATGTTACTGATTTGCGGGCAGTTGTTTTCATAAAAGATGTTAACGAAGAGCTTCTTAAAAGAGCGCTCGTCGATGAGAAGGCTTTGATAGCGTCTCACAGTAAGGGCGTTGTGCCGGGTGAATTCATGGTTCATGAAAGATCTGTTGGAACTTTTCCTAAATACTTAAATATGGTTGTAGGTGACGGGGTGTTGTCCCTCGAAGAAGCCATATCAAGAATTACATATAAACCTGCGGAACTTTTTGGAATCAAAGATAGGGGATTAATCAAAGAGGGGTATGTCGCTGACCTCGTTGTCCTAAGTAAGAACGATTACAGCCCTAAGCACGTTGTTGTTGGCGGAAAGGTTTTCGAAGAGGAGGCTATCAAGGGCGAGGCGCTTCGTCACAAGACCTAATGGCGCGTCGTAGGGGACAAAGTTTTGATTATGTAATAGCCGCGTCGGTTGCCCTGCTTTTGATAATAGGTTTTGCCGCTCTTGCTTCTGCATCTTCTGACTTGGGCAAGCTTCAATACGATGACGCTTATTATTACTTGAAACATCAAGCTATCTACGGGCTTGGTTTTGGAATTGTGGGATTCCTTGTTGGATTTTATGTCGACTACAGAAAATTTAAGAAATTAGTGCCGATTCTGTTTTTTCTTGGAATCGGTGCGTTAATATTGACATTTACTCCGCTGGGTACAATTTCGGGCGGTGCGTCTAGGTGGATTGCGGTAGGTCCCACCACAATACAACCGTCGGAACTCCTCAAAATATTTTTTATAGGATATCTCGCTGCTTGGCTTTCCGGAAGATCTGAGCGACAGAAAAACACCGCGGAGGGACTTCTTCCGTTTCTTTCTATATCCGGATTTGTCGCGCTCCTGCTTTTGTTCCAGAGGTCTACGAGCGCCGCCGTTATTCTCATGGTAGGTGCGTTTGTTGTTTACTTTGTCGGCGGTGCAGACAAGAAGCATATTTTTGCAACCATAGGTCTCGGACTTCTTCTTATATCTGGTGTAATTGTTGCTACTCCATATAGATTAGAGAGAATTCAGACTTTCATAGAGGGCGGTTCGGATAGTCAAGGATCGGGCTATCAAGTCAGCCAAGCCCTTACCACCATAGGTTCTGGCGGGTTGACCGGAGTCGGTTACGGCCAATCTGCGATAAAGACTACTCTGCCCGAGAGAATAGGGGATTCGATATTCGCAGTCATCGCCGAGGAGTTCGGTTTTATTGGATCGTTGTTTCTAATTCTCATATTCTTTACACTTGTAACTCGTACTTTTCTGCTTTCTAAGCGGGCAAAAGATCAATTCGGAAAGTTATTGCTCGTTGGGTTTGGAACGATTATCGGGATTCAAGCGTTTATACATATAGGCGGGAATTCCGGGCTCATACCGTTAACTGGCGTGCCGCTTCCATTTATTAGTTACGGAGGAACTGCACTTGCTGTTTTTATGACAATCGGCGGAATCATACTTAACGTAAGTAAAAAAGTTTAGATCATGAAAAAGACAAGAGTATTGGTAACAGGTGGGGGGACTGGCGGACACATGTATCCGATTGTTTCCGTCGCCGTGGAGCTTCAAACCGAAGCGTTGAGAAATAATATTCCTTTGAGGGTTCGTTATATCGGTGCCGCAGAAAAGAAATACAGGGACATTCTTGCGGACAACGGCGTGGAAGTCAGGAGAATTCTTGGTGGCAAGTTTAGAAGATATTTTGCGCTGGCAAACTTCGTTGATATACCAAAAATCGCTGTAAGTATGATTCAAGCGCTTTGGAAACTATTTTTCTTCATGCCGGATGCGGTTTTTAGCAAAGGAGGTCCAGGGTCTGCACCCGTGGTTCTTGCTGCAAGATTCTACAGAATACCTGTGGTTGTTCATGAGTCGGATAGCGTGCCGAGTATTACAAGTAAATTCACGGGGCGTTTTGCAAAGATTATCGCAACTTCCTTTGAATCAACCAGCAGATATTTCGAAGGTTTGGGAGCTAGAGTGATTCTCACAGGCAACCCGGTAAGAACGTCGCTTTTGAAAAACAAGTTAGCTCAATCTAAAGCTAAGGCTTTCCTAGAGTTTGACGAGGAGCTTCCTCTCATACTCATTCTCGGCGGTTCTCAAGGGGCTACATTCATGAACGACTTTGTATTAGATAACTTGAAGGAGCTTTTGCCTATAACGCAGATTTTCCATCAGACCGGTGCGATCAACTACGAAACTGTCGGCAGAGAGTTCGCCGTAATGGGAGACGAGCTTCCTCCGGAATTAGTGAAGAGATACAAAGCTATAGATTATTTCGATAATGACATTAGTATCGCGTATACTGCCTGTGATCTTGTCGTGAGTCGTCCTGGTGCGGGCGGGATTTTTGAGATAGCCGCGTTCGAGAAGCCGTCTATTCTCATACCGATCACAAATTCGGCGAATAATCACCAGATGTTTAACGCAATCGAATATAGCAAAACAGGAGCGGCGCTTGTTTTCGAAGAGCAAAACTTGCTACCCCACCTATTTTTAGAAAGGATTAAGGAGCTTTTTAGCGACCCGAATAGGTTAATCGAGATGAGCAAAGCTACAGCCCAATTTTATAGGCCGGATGCTGCTTTGAAGTTGGCCCAAATTCTCCTTACAATTAACGAGCAATGACTGCATCAAAAAAAGTGAAGGTACGTTTTGCGCCTTCGCCGACTGGACTTCTGCATGTCGGGAATGCGAGAACCGCCCTGTTTAACTGGATTTTTGCAAGAGCCAACGGTGGTACGTTTGTCCTACGAATAGAAGATACGGATACCGCGCGCTCTAAGCCAGAATTTGAGAAGGACATTACGGAGGGTCTCGAATGGCTTGGCTTGGGATGGGACGAATATTACAAGCAGAGCGAACGCACTGACATATACAGGGAGTATCTAGAGAAACTCTTGGGGGAGGGGAGGATCTATTATTGTTTTTGCGCGAAGGACGAACTTGAAATTCAGAGACAAGCGATGTTGACACAGGGTCTCGCACCGAAATATATGGGCACTTGTAGGAATTTGGATAAAGAGGAAGTGAAGAAGCGTCTCGATAGGGGAGATGAGCATGTCCTGCGTTTTAGAATTCCAGAGACGAAAATCGAGTTTAAGGACATGGTGAGAGGGAGAATATCATTCGATACATCTATTATGGGAGATGTAGTTGTGGCGCGAGATTTAGATAATCCTCTGTACAATTTCGCCGTTGTTATAGATGACGCGTTGAACGAAATAACCCATGTGATAAGAGGGGAAGATCATATTTCAAATACTCCTAAGCAGATACTAATAATAAATGCGCTAGGCTTTAGGGTTCCTGAGTTCGGGCACTTGCCGCTCATATTGAACCCGGACAGAAGCAAGCTTTCTAAGCGATTTACGGACACTGCGCTAAGAGACTACAAGGACGACGGATACCTCGCCCCCGCTATGGTGAATTTTCTAGCGTTTTTGGGATGGCACCCGAAAGAGAACAAAGATGTAATGAACATTGATGAAATCGTGAAAGAGTTTGATATTACACGCGCTCAGAAAGGCGGAGCGGTATTTGATATAGAAAAATTGAATTGGTTAAACAGCAGTTACATTAAAGAACTTGATTTAGAAGAATTTATCAAGGCAACTGAAAAATACATTTCCAAAGGGTGGAAATTAACTCCAGCTATGGCTGAAACCGTGAGAGGTAGAATCGAGAAATTAAGTGAAGTGAAAAATCTAGTTGATTTCTATTTTGAACTGCCCGAATATGATCCTGAACTCTTGAGATGGAGAGGGGGGCCGCTGAAGGATTCCGCACTACATATGAAAGAGACTTTAGAATTTCTTAGAAGTGTCCCAGAGGAAGAATTTGCGCAGGCAAAGTTAGAGAAAGAACTTCTTTCTAAGCTTCCGAAGGAGAGTAGGGGAGACACGCTTTGGCCAGTGAGGGTCGCTCTCTCTGGCAAGTCTGCGTCTCCGGGTCCGTTTGAGATAATGGGTGCGATTGGTAAGAAAGAATCCATAACGCGAATCGAGGAGGCTATAAAGAAAACCGGAATGCTCGATATATGATTAGGAATTGGAAAATTGCTCAGTTTTTATCTTTCGTTGTAGTTGCCACGATGGCTTTGTATCCTGTCGCGCCTTCGTACGCTGTATCGGAGGACGACTTAGAGGAGGAAATCCAAGAAAAGAGCTTGGAACTTAAGAACTTAGATGCGCAGATACAACAGACACAAACGCGCATCGACGGCCTCCAGGGACAGGCACGAACTTTGAATAATGCGATCTCGAATATTAATAATCAGATAGACCAAGTTAATTATGGAATTCGCTCGAGCGAAGTGAATATAGAAAAACTAGCTCTTGAGCTTGAATCTCTCGGATACAAACTCGAGGATGTTGATGCCGAAATAGAAATTAAACAAGCTGCACTTTCAGAGATTTTGCGCAAAGTTCAGCAAAGCGATAGCGAGGGGTTCCTCGAGGTCTTATTGAAACATGAAACTTTAGCAGATAGTGTTTTCGAGATTCAAAGCCTTTCTGATTTGCAGGACAACCTCAACGTTAGTGTTGCCCAACTCGCATCTCTCCAGGTTGCGCTCGCAGAGAATATTGACCAGACGGGTGTCAAGAAAGGTGATTTGGAAGATGAAAACGTTACTCTTAAAAGCAGAAAAGTTATTCTCGCTGATCAACAAGATGAAAAAGATTCCCTTTTGAAGGAGACGAAAAACCAAGAAGTAGTTTACCAACAGAAGCTCGATGAATTAGAGAAAATCAAAGCGGAGGTAGCCGAAGAAATAAACAGAATTGAGGAAGAGTTGAGAGGTCAAGTAAACCAGTCAGCTCTCCCAAGCGCCAGAAAAGGCGTACTGGAAGTCCCTGTGCAAGGGGTGCTGACTCAAGGCTACGGAAGAACAAGCTATGCCCTCTATGCCTATAAGAGCAAATGGCACAACGGTATAGACATTGGCGCGCCGAATGGGACACCGATTGTTGCCGCTGAAGATGGAGTTGTAGCGTTTGTCGCGAATCAGGACACGGTCTTAACCAATGGGATCGCGTATTGCCGTGGGGGTGCGTATGGAAAGGTCCTTGTAGTTAAACACGATAATAATCTAGCGACGCTTTATGCTCACACTTCGCTCATACTTGTGAGCCAGGGCGACAGAGTTAAGCGTGGAGAACTTATTGCATACGTCGGTCAATCTGGGTGGGCAACTGGGCCGCACACTCACTTCTCGGTATTCGACGCATCAACTTTCACCTTAAAACAGTCAAGGGTGTGTGGGCCAATGCCTGTAGGTGGTGATTTGAATCCTCTTAACTACATGGATGTATGATCCATCTCGTTGAGCCGAAGGATAAAAAGGAGTGGGACGAGCTTCTACTTGGGCATAACGGTTCTTTCACACAAAGCTGGCAGTGGGGAGAGATGCAGAAAAGAGAGGGCGGCAAAGCACTTCGTTTTTCTATATTGCGTGATAATAATGTCTTGGGGTGCCTATCTTTGTATGTTAGAAAAACTCCCGCTGGATTTTATGGATATATACCAAGGGGGCCTGCGGTAGGGGAGAGAGATTTATCGGATAAGGATTGGTCCGATTTATTGGAACTGCTACACGAGATTGCCAAGCGGGAAGACCTCGTCTTTTTATTATTTGAACCTGTTTACCCCGGTGCTTTCGGAAATCTTAGAGCTGCCGAGAATAGACAGCCCAATAAGACAATATTTATTGATCTGTTGAATCCGCTCGAAGACTTGCTAAGCAGAATTAATAAAACAAAAAGATACGGGATAAGATATGCCGAAAATCATGGAGTTACTGTGAGGATCAGCGACAAGAGTAAGACTGATTTCGAGAAATTCTGGAAACTTTTGCAGGGAACAGCCGCAAGAAAACAATTCGGAACTTTTTCTAGGTCTCACTTCGAGAATATATTCTACGAAGATATTTCCAAAATGTTTCTGGCGGAATATGAGGGTCACGTGGAGGCTGCCGCTGAGGTGATTTTTTTTGGAGACACTGCCATATATTTGCACGCTGGTACTTCCGGCAAAAATGAAAAACTTATGGCGAGTTATCTCTTAGTTTGGGAAATTCTAAAGAAGGCAAAACAAGACGGTCTGAAATATTTGGACTTGTGGGGGATTGATCACAATCGTTGGCCAGGCGTTACTGCCTTTAAAGAAAGTTTTGGCGGCCGTGAGATAACTTATCCAGATGCAAGACTCGTCGTGTACAAAAGGTTTAGGTATTTTGTTTATAAGTTAATGCATGCCGTGCGCAACCTCTTACAAAGATTTACGGGGTAGGGCAGTGTTGTTGTATAATTAGCCTATGCTTGAGTTTGATTTCTCTACGCTTCTAGATGCGTTCAAGAATCTTTTCTCGGTTGGTATTTCGTTCTACAAAGCCTTGTGGAGCGTCCTTCTCAAGCTGTGGGATCTTTTAATGGAGGTAATAGGGTTCGCGCGAAGCCTTATGAATAAGTGACGCAAAAGCTATGTTGTGCGACAGATATGAATCTGACTCCAATAGGGCTTTACGGCCCCCTACCCCGCTATCTACCTCGTACGTTTCTGCTATATAAAACCCTCATTTTTGGCCCAAAATTGGCCCGTAACAGCGTTTTCCCCTCAAAATGGCTCTATACCAAGACAGTTTAGGAATATTCAAAGAGAACAATGGTTATGTCATTGACGATATTTGGTATCCTCGAGTGACCAGTATTCTCAGCATCAAGGCAAAACCGGCCCTATATCGTTATTATGCGGATCTAAATAGTTATGCCGAGGGTGAGGAAATCAAGAAGAAATCTGCTGATGAAGGTACGCGGGTGCATGGAGCCGCTGAGGCAATTCTTACCGGTAAGGAACCTGTTGTAGATCCCGACATCGCGCCGGCCGTGAAAGCTTTTCAAGAATTTATAGATAAAAGAAATGTTCAGGTTGACCCCGATTACGTTGAGCGCCGTGTATTGAATCATAGTGACAGATATGCTGGTACAGTTGATTCAGTAGCTCTTATAGATGGTAAGCTCGGGGTTTTGGACCTGAAGACTTCCTCCGGCATTTATAGGGATTACACCCTCCAACTCGCCGCCTACTTCCCTCCCCTGCAGAGTGAACTTCGCGGACTTTCAACTAGATGGATACTTCGCATAGATCAAGATCAAATTTGTCACAAATGCGGATCTACGAGGCGCGAGAAAGGAGGCAGGGTTAAAGTTAAAGCTCCCTATCCCTCAAACGGTGTGGGTCACAAATCATGCGACCACGAATGGTCAGAAGTTCGCGGAATAACAGAATTAAAAGAATTTCCATATTGGCAAGACGATTATCAGGCGTTCTTGGGCGCTAAGGCACTTTGGGAGTGGGAAAATATTACGAGGCTGAAGAAGATCGGGTATCTTTAATTAGTACCTAGTACCTAGAAATCGGAACCCAGAAACTAGATACTATGTACTAGGTACTAGTTTAATTTACTCGCCCAGGCGGCTTTGATCTCTTCGTAGGCAGTGAGGTTTGCTCTTTTTATAAATACCATCACTTTCCCCTCTTGTTTATCTTCTTCGAGCCCCATGACTTTCGCAAAATTTAATATTCTATTCGCGGCCTCTTCTGTATCCCCTCCCTCTTCAACCATTAGCTCAACTTCGACGACATTGTGGCCAAAATCTACGGAATCTACGTCTATTGTAAATCCATTTTTTTTGAACCTGCGCCGATTTGTTTTCCACGAGCCGAAAGGAAAGTATTCGTTTTCGGCGAGATATTCGGAGATATCTTTGTGCGCCGGTATGTTTAACTTTGACTTAATTGTTTCGTCGTCTTCGACTTCCAAATATTTATCAACCCTACTCCCCCCTTCAGCCACATACAGTTTTAGTTCGAATCTTCCGTTTCTTTTCCGAAGGAATATATTGTTTTTAACTAGCGGGAATCCCTCTCTGTCGTAATAGGAATCTTTATTTACAGTGTCGCTAATAAACTCGGCATCTTTTGTGATGCGTTCTATGTCGGACTCGCTCGCAGCGAACTTTTTCTCCACCTCTATCATTTAGGTGTCTGCTCGATTACTATCGGCGCCTGGTTGAAATCTCTACCAAAAATGTATCCCAAACCGAAGCTCAAAAGGCTCACAAGCAGTACGGTAATGCCCACTTGGACGTGTTTTTTGCTGAAAAATTCCCTTAATCTGTTGCTCAAGTCCCCTATCGTTGACATGCCACCAATCTTACCACATACTTACCCACTGTTAGATACACTAGGTACTAGCTACTGATTATGGCACATAGAAAAGCTGGAGGTTCTACAAAAAACCTTCGTGATTCAAAATCGAAAAGATTAGGAGTTAAGCGCGGCGACGGCCAAAAGGTCGGCGCCGGTGAAGTTTTGATACGTCAGCGTGGCACAAAATTTATCGCTGGAAAGAATGTACGTCGTGCATCAGACGACACTCTATACGCCGCGAAAGACGGCGTAGTTAAGTTTTCAACAAAAACCAAGACTCGTTTCGACGGAAATCACAGACGGACAAAAGCCGTCGAAGTAATTTAGTTTCTCTTTACGAAATAGTTGCTCCCAGCGTACTCACGTACTGGTTTACGAGTATTGCGGAGGACATTATTAAGAGGAGTAAGACGCCGTTTACAATAAGTGGCGGGTGTTTCACTGGTGAGTGAACGAAAACTTTTAGAAGTAAAGCAACCGCGATTATTGTGGCAAGAACTACGAGCATGTAGTTCGTAGTCGTTTTGGGTTCCGACGCCACTTTTCTTATAAAAGATGTGCCGCGATTTTCAACAGTGGGTGTAACTTCAGTTTGTGCTAGTACGGTTGTGTCTATCGGCTCCGTTTGTATAAAAGTATCCTCAACTATTAGCGGTTCTTTCTCCGCCTGTAAAGATGCGACTTTTGTTTTTTCCGGCTCGACGGTCGGTGTCTGGGTTTGTGTTGATTCCGGCGTTATTGGTAAAGTCTCAGCTGTGACTACGGCGGGTCTGCCGAAAAATTGGACTACGAATATGGCCTCCCTGCCCTTATATTTCCCTTTTGCCGTTGCGACACCTATTTCTGTGTAACTGTCTTTCAGTATGTTAGCTCGGTGGCCTGGGGAGTCCATCCATGCATCAACAACATCTTCTGAGTCTGTGAAGTTAACTGCCAAATTTTCACCCGCCGCGACGAAGTTATAACCAACATTTTCTAACCAATACCATGGGTCGAAACCTTCTGGGGTTTCGTGCGCGAAGTAACCCTTCTTGGCCATGTCGTTAGCTTTGAGCTGTGCTGCAAGCTCAAGCAGATCGTCCGTGACTAGTGAATTAAGGTCAAACGATACACGTTCTGTGTTCGTCTTATCGACTATAACGCTCGATATTACGGCCGCGAGAAAGTTTGTATTCTTCCCTATGATAAATATCTGCGCCAGGAAGAGCATTTCTATAAGCAAAACTATGCTTAAAACTATGAGAGCTTTCTCCGTGCGGAGCATGTGGGGCTTGTGGTCATTCCCCTCATGCGGAATAAAGTATTTTTTGAGCGTCAGTTTCATCCTATTCATTGTATCATATACCATATTTTGAGCCATTAGTCAACTATGTATTAACTTTAATCAATGATTGTCTTTCGGAAGTTTAATTAGCTTATTATAACCCAAGCGTGTGTCCTGGAGAACATCCCGTAACCCAATAGCGAGCTCGTATTCTCTCGTCAGAGACTTGCGTAGTGAATATTAGAAATAGAGAAGTTTCGTAGGAAAATACAGGTGTTTGAGTCCCGTCTACGGCGGGGCGAGTTCTGTATTTTTCGTTAAGCGAGACTTCTAGTATTTCCTACTCACGGAGCAGTTGTTTCTGCGAGAGAACGCGAACGAGTCTCTCTTACGGCCTAACCTCCTTTATCGTCAGCACCACAACATCCACAGAAGCAGAGCCTGGCTCAAGCTCGGAGTTAATGCAGG
>MHIV01000001.1 GCA_001817685.1 Candidatus Colwellbacteria bacterium RIFCSPHIGHO2_02_FULL_45_17 | reverse complement strand
CCCAGTGGCATCGAGGGGCCCATAGCTCAGCGGTTAGAGCAATCGTCTTATAAGCGATAGGTCGATGGTTCGAATCCATCTGGTCCCACTTCGACTCGCTTCGCTCGCTCAGTGCAAGCACCCGCGTCGATTTACCCACTCAGGGCAAGCCATAGGAGTTTTACCCAGAGTAACATCGAGGGGCGATTAGCTCAGTTGGTTAGAGCGCTTCGTTTACACCGAAGAGGTCGGGGGTTCGAGCCCTCCATCGCCCACACATATTGATTTCATCACACAGCCCATATGAGAAAAACACAAAATAAGTTGTTTGATAGGCTTGCAGGGATTTATGACGAGAAAACCGCTTCGGGACTTAACAAAAAGCTTGCTAGGGACGATAATATTTTTCTTAATCATAGCGGAATCGTGTTGTCTCCCCGCGACATTAGCCGCGTTAAAGGGGGCGGCTTGGGAGAGGATGGCGAGTTGGACCTTATACATAAGCTAGAAAAAAACCTGGTCTCTTTCGGGATGAAATATTTAGGCAGTTCATCCAGCAAGAAACGAGTGCTTGACGCAGGAAGTGGCGCGGGGGGGTCTGCAATTCTCATTAATAGAAAGTTGGGATATCGCATCGACGGATACACCATTTCGAAAAAGCAAGTTTTGTTTGCAAATCACGCCGCTAAAGAATATGGCGTTTCTGATGAAGTTAAGTTTCACTGCGGAAATATCTTGGACCTCGCTCACGTACGCAATAACATATTTGATACGATCTGGGCATGTGAGAGCACAGAACACATTCCGGCCATGGACCTTGGGCCGATGTTTAGTGAGTTTAGCAGGGTTACAAAACCTAGCGCGCGAATGGTTGTAATCGCCTGGACAAGTCGAAGCGGACTCCACAAAGACGGGGAACGAATTAAATACGCAATAGACAAGCACTATATCACTGATATTCATTCCAAGAATGACTATACTCGCGCAGCAATGACTGCTGGGTGGCAACTAAAGAGAGCTATTGATCTGACCAAGAAATCGCTTCCGTACTGGGAATTTAGACATAAATCTAGAAACGCAACTAGTTCCGAAAAATACTTCATTAAGGGATACAAAAACAACTCATTGAGCTACACACTCTTTGTATTTGATAAGATTCCCGCGGAACACTAGAATATCTCTATGAACGAAGAATCTCTTCTTTTGCCGCGCCATGTCGCGATGATCCTTGACGGCAATCGCAGATGGGCGCGCAAGCGGAGCCTTAGGCCATGGGAGGGTCACTTTGCTGGTATTGGTAAAAACGCCGAGGATGTAATGCAGACAGCAGTCGATGCGGGGGTTAAATATGTCACGCTCTGGGTTGGTTCATATGACAACTTAACTAAGCGATCGAAGACTGAGATCACAATGCTCAATAAGGCGTATAGACAGCTTATAGAAAAAACCTTGAATGACGATCGCACGTATAAAAACGGGATCCGCATACAGTTCCTTGGTGAGTGGAAGAAACTACTCGAACCAAAAACGATCGAGTTAATTAATCGGGCGCATAAAAAGACGGCAAAACACAGGAGGCACGTTCTCACTGCGCTTGCCGGATACAATGGGGATCGTGAGATGCTTGCCGCTATAACGAGCCTTAAGAAAGAGAAAAAAGGCGGGGTGTCTGATGCTGCCCTTCATAAACACCTCTGGACCGCGAACCTCCCGCCCGTAGACTTACTGATACGCACCGGCGTCGAGGAAGATCCGCACAATAGCACTGGCTTTATGATGTGGCACACACGCTACAGCCAGTACTATTTTACAAATACGCTCTGGCCAGACTTCGGTAGAAAAGAGTTTCTTGCGGCTCTCAAAGATTATTCCAAAAGAGAGCGCAGGTTGGGAAAATAACCTTTTTGCACAAGTAATTAGGATAGTTGTCAACAGCTTATCAACACGTTCTTGACATAATATCAAGAAGGTTGTCCACATCTGGATGATTCCGCCTAATTTTCGGACTTCGATCAAAAAGTTTCACAATTTACAAGGTAAGCCAAAAAATTCACAAATTGTGCTACTTTTCGGGACAAAAGTTTCACAATTTACAAACTAGTCGAATTTGGGATTTTTGGCATAATATCCATTCTCATGGAGTCGATACAGTATATCGTAGGTTTTTGGAACCATTGGATCGTCCCTGATATTTTCTAGCCACTCCATAAATTGGGTAGCTTTGTGGCCTGCTAATTTGTTATAAAAGAATGGGATTATGGTGTTTTTAAGATTCCCGATCTCTCTAACTATAAGCATGGCGTATGGTCCTCTATTTGCTCCATCCTTACCAGGGTGATGATATGTATATACCTTACTTTTCAAGCCCAAATGGTCCCTCACGCCTTCGACTAGATCCAGGTCTCTTATGTGCATTCTCAGCTGAAACGCGGGAACTTTTATCTTTACCCCAGCGTAATTTCTGCTTGTCGTAAATGTAAACGTGCCTTCTCCGTCTATTAGCCCTCTTATATAGTCATTTGTTAGTTTTCTTTCAAGCATTGTTTCACAATTTACAGAGCCACTCCAGAATGTTTCACAATTTACAATGATAAAGTGTTACGCGGTGAAACACTTTTATTGTAGAACACCGGAGGCTCATTCGTCCACATCTTTTAAACACCAGCAGAAGGGCTACAATTGCCATATGACCCGGCAATCGGAAACCGGAAAACTTGGGGAGGATATTGCCGTAAGGTTTTTGAAGAAGAATCGGTATAGGATCGTTGAGCGCAATTACCGCGAGAAGTGGGGCGAAATTGATATTATCGCAGTTTCTCCACAGAAAGTGCTTGTTTTTGTCGAGGTCAAGGCCATAACGGGACCCGACCCATATGTAGAACCGGAGGAACATCTAACAAGATCGAAGTTGGCACGTCTGCAAAGAACCGCTGAGCTATACGCCAATAGCCAGGAGGGTAAGCTAATCAAAAGAGGGTGGCGGATAGATCTACTCGCCATAACTATTAGCGGAGAGAATGCGGAAGTGAAGCATTACGAGAATATTTGATGGATTGCCCCATAACTAATCGAGGATGTGCTCTTCGAGCTTTGGCTTATATCCTCAATTGGTTATGGGGTTGACTTCAGTCTATCTCGCCTCCATACTGAACTCCTGAAATATGCCCAGAACAACATCGGCGAAGAAAGCTCTCCGCCAGAGCGAGGCGCGAAGAGTGAGAAACCTTTCCGTAAGAAGAAGTATAAGGAAAACTATTAAGCAGTTCGAGACTTCTGTCGCTAGTGGTAATTTGGAAGATACGAAGAGTCAACTTCAGGCGGTTTTTAAGGTGTTAGACAAAGCGGCGAAGACCGGAGTTATCAAAAAAAATAAATCGAGCCGTTTAAAGTCACGGTTGTCCTTGAGGCTTAAGAAAGCTTCTGTATCAGGAGCCGAGAGCCAAGTCTAATAAAATTTCTTCGTATTCTAGTTTTCCAGACTTAATAGCTACGTCGTAGTCGGCGAATCGATTTGCCTCCTTGTTATTCGATAGGCGATAGGCGAGGCTGTTAAATACCCTAGCTGGCTCATCTTTTCTTTCGCTTAGAATTAGCTCGAGTGCTATAACGCGCTCTCTCGCGCTGTAGCCGCGTTTTAGCGTACTTATAAGCTGAAAGTAGTCAGCGGCTGGGCGCGCTTCGATGTCTTGCGCTTTTCCCAGAGAAAATTGTTCGATCTCAGTTGCCAATCCCCATGTATTGCTTCCGAAAAGATCTATAAGCACACCCCTTGTCCGTGTATCAATTTTCACTCCGTATTCATCTGCGAGTTGTTTTATGAGTGTGTTTAGGCCTTCTCCTTTCAGAGCCGGAAACTCCTGGGCCGAAGCGGGTTTCTCATATAAAAATTTATAAGTTGCCGGCGGTTTTTGTAGCGAGTTTATTACAATAGTGAGCTCTTTGTTCTCTGTGTTCGATTTTAAGATGGCCCTTAGCTCTTTTTGGTCTTCGGCCTCAAGGGGGCTATCGACAACAATAAGCCGTACTGGATCGAACATTGAGCGAGTGCTCGCAATATTCTTTAGGCTTTTGAGCGAGCCGTCGAGCGATACATCGATTCGCTCATATGAGAGGCCGGTATATTTGTCTCGATAAATCCCTATAATCTCGTCTAGCTTCTTTATACGCCTGTAGGAGTCTGGCCCGTAGAGAGTAATCAACATGCACTAATTATAAAGGCAGCCTATGCGGCTGCCTAGTATTGCCCCCTGCCCACTAAAGCCCGATTTCTTCCGCTACCAATTTCCACACCTTCTCATGAATTACCTCCTTGTCCATAAGGGACCCTTTGTCCATACAACTTATGATGGTAAATCGCTCGGGAAATAACTCGGTTATTTCCAGATATGTTTTCTCTGAATTTTTAAGATGATCGAGGCTCTCTTCGTGTAGGTCCCTTTTCGCTCCACCAACGTAATTTCTGGGTCCCTTTTCATCGACTAAGTGCTGTGCGATGTCTGCGGGAATGTGGAGAACTATACTCAAGTCTGGCCTTGGAATCCCTAGTATCTCAAATTCAATTTTATCCACCCACATAAAATATTCTTTTCTTTCCTCGCTCGAGCTAATCTTCCCTCCCTGATGTCCCATATTTGAACCGACGTACCTGTTGCTAACAACTATTTTTCCATCGTTCAATTCCTTGCGTATTTTGTGAGATGCTTCGAATCTATCCAGCGCAAAAAACAGCGATGCCTTATATGGCCCGAGTTCTTCGAGCGTTCCATAGCTACCCCTTAGATACTCCTCGACAAAATGCGCCGACGGATTACCGTATTGAGGGAAGTCGAATTCCGCTATATCTTGTCCTTCTTTCCTTAGCCGGTCCCTTAGTAATGTAAACTGCGTTGTTTTCCCTGTGCCGTCCGAGCCTTCGATAACGATGAATTTTCCTCTTTTCATATTGATGGTTTTTATATTCCGAGTCCGACTTCTTTCGGTGGTATAAGTCTTGAGTCGGTTGGAAGCGTAAAGTAGAACGTTGTGCCCCGGTCGATAACTGATTCTGCGCGAATTGTCCCGCCGTGACGATTTATAATGTTTTTTGTGATAAAAAGCCCGAGGCCGGAGCCTTCGGTCTCTCTTTTTATAACATTCTC